>JACMNP010000071.1 GCA_014378495.1 Methylotenera sp.
AGTCACTGTGAAATTTTCACCAAATGTACCAAATGTTAGGTCACTTAGATTTAATCTGCTTTGCCAATATTTATAATGTTCTAAAGGATAGCTGTAAACAGCCTGATGGAATCCGCCATGCACAGATTTATCAGCTTGACCGTCACCCATCAATGTTAATTTATTAAGCCAAACGCGGTTGTCGACTGGCTTTTTATAAATACCGGTGAGGACTTGTTTACCATTGATTTCAACGAATTGTGGCAAACCGACATTGACTGAGAGTAGTTTCATTATTATCAGAATTAAATTATTTTTAATATAATCGCACCATGCTGATTAAGAAGTAATACGCTATTTTACGTAGATTAGCATTAGCGCAAAACTGCATAAAGTTTTAAGCTAACCTAGCTTAAACTTCGCTACTAAGTAATAATGATACGCAAACTTAAAATTTATTAAAGCTGATATCGAATGACTATTTTAATTACTGGTGGGGCAGGGTATATTGGCTCGCATACCTGTTTACAAATATTGGAAGCAGGCTACGATATTGTGGTGATGGATAATTTTTCTAATAGCCAAGTTGAGTCGCTGAATCGCATACAAACAATCGCAGGTAAAAAAATTCCATTTATAAAAGCCGATGTGCGTGATAAAGAAGCATTACGGGCTATATTCAAAGATTATCCGATTACTGCTGTGATTCATTTTGCTGGGCTTAAAGCTGTGGGTGAATCTACTGAAAAGCCTCAGCTTTATTATGACAATAATGTGGTGGGTAGCTTGAATTTATTTGAGGTGATGCGTGAATCTAACGTTAAAAATATTGTATTTAGCTCTTCAGCCACTGTGTATGGTGACCCAGCATCAGTACCAATTCAAGAAGACTTTCCATTGAGTGCTACTAATCCATATGGTCGTACCAAGTTGATGGTTGAAGATATCTTGCGAGATTTACATGTTGCAGATAATAGCTGGCGTGTAGCATTGCTAAGATATTTTAATCCAATAGGTGCGCACAGTAGTGGATTAATTGGCGAAGATCCTAACGGCATTCCTAATAATTTACTGCCTTACGTTGCGCAAGTGGCTGTAGGGCGATTAGCCAAGTTGCGTATTTTTGGCAATGATTACGCGACGCATGATGGTACAGGTGTTCGAGATTATATTCATGTGATGGATTTAGCTGATGGGCATGTAGCAGCGTTAAATTATCTTATTAAAAATGAAGCTTTGCTTACTTTGAACTTAGGCACTGGCATTGGTTACAGTGTTTTAGATGTTGTGAATGCATTTTCTAAAGTAAGCGGTAAAGACATTCCTTATGAGTTTTTAGCTAGAAGACAGGGTGATGTGGCGATTAATTATGCTGATGCAACAGAAGCAAAATGCCGACTAAACTGGGTTGCAACTAGAAATTTAGAAGAAATGTGTGCAGATACTTGGAAATGGCAATCAAATAATCCCAATGGGTTCAATCAGATGGGCGTTTAACTGGCTCTCATTTAAAGCCCATTATCATGCACTTTAAATGAGAGCCAGTTAAACAATTAAAGTGTTTACGTAACATCGCTTCAAAATCCATACTTTTCTCAAAACTTGATATTTTTAAGCGTAGTAAACGGAGTGATGTTTTGCTATAACCTCACTGATTAATCTGTTCTTCTACGAGGTGGCTCACACACTCACCACACGCATCCTGTCAATTTTCTCGATAACCGCCTGATAGAGATCATGGTCGGAATCGGGGTTATTACGGTCTGGATGGTGGGCACTACGAATCTTTTTCAGTTTAGTCAAATCGTCTGGGAGGTCATGTACCTTGGTCACCCGATCACCGTTTTTGAACATCAAGCGTTGGAGTTCAGCCTCTGCATCTTCGCGCATGTCATATAACTTCTTGCTGCCAAGACGCCAACTATCTTGGTTTTTGCGTGGAGATAGTTTTTCCTTGCCATCAAACCAGACCCATTTTCCAGTATCACTATCCTGTTCAAAGTGGATGGTAGCGATGGTGTAGGTGCGAACAGGCGGCTCGATTTCCATGGCTAGTAAATTGATCACCTTGCCGACATTCCCCACCGTTACCAAGTAATACGCGCCTGCCTCATGCGGGCAGAACGCGCTGCTGTGCGTTGGTTCAGGCTTACTTTCTATACTTGATGAATTCATTTCAGCCATGCGGCTAAGTGCTCTGCGTTGTGCGTTTGTCACTGGTATTGCTCCTTAAATTAGTTGAAACTCATTCGGATCGGCACTCGCTGAAGTGATCATCTCTTGTCTGAGGTCCTGATTGCTGGCGGTCAGGGATTGATCTGCTCAAAAAAAGCCACCTCAAAGGATGGCCTGATTGCTTGCTATGTCTGGCTCGCCGTGTAGGCTTCAAATCTACGACCTGCTAATTAACGGTCTTATCCCTAACCGCACGAGTAGTGAGGCTATCAATTAAATACATTGCATCATTATACTGTACCTTATTGAATAGTCAGCTTAATTGCGCTAAGAGACTAGATAACCAAATGACTAACCACAGCATTGTTCAGATAATTGGTGTTAAGTTACTGATTTAGTACTGTGGTAAATTTAAAGATAATAAGAGCCTACTGTTATTTGGCCTTTTTCTATGATAATAAATATTAATTTTAATTGCTAATGCATGCGCTCTATTGACCATCAGTACAATAGTGTAGTTGGATATTTTTTGCTAAATTCCTATATGAAACTGCTATAGTTCAAATAAAAATTCATCATACGTACTTTATAAAAACTAATCTTAGATGAATTTCAAATAATAAATGTGGAAAATGTGTTGGAAAACAATCAATTACTAGAAATTTTAACGCAAGATATTAAAGCCGATCAGGTAGATACCTTGCTTGATTGCTTAATGTTGTTATGCCAACTCAATAATGTTGCTATGACTAGAGATGCGCTGATCTCAGGCCTTCCTTTACGACATGGCAAGCTCACGCCAGCCTTATTTAAACGTGCTTCTGAGCGCGCTAATTTGGTCAGTAAAGTTATCAAAAAACCACTTAATGCCATTCGTGCTGAGTTTTTACCAGCAGTATTGTTATTAACAGGTGAGGAGGCTTGTTTATTACTAGGTTGGGATGCGGATCAACAAAATGCACGTGTTATTTTTCCAGAGTTAGGTGATGCTGAGATATTAATCTCAGCGGAGGAACTCTCTACTCGTTATGCGGGTTATACCTTAACGGCAAAACCTAAATTCGTCTTTGACCAACGTACACCTACTGTGGGAAAAGTTAAAAGTCGGCATTGGTTCTGGGGTGCCTTGAGTGAAAATAGAAAAATTTACAGCGATGTGATGGTTGCGGCTTTTCTCATCAATATGTTTGCGCTAGCAATGCCGCTTTTTTCTATGAATGTGTATGACCGTGTTGTGCCTAACCGTTCGACTGAAACGTTATGGGTCATGGTGATAGGTATTTCTCTCATCATCATTGGTGATTTGATATTGCGTACTATGCGCGGTTACTTTTTAGATTGGGCTAGCCATCGCATTGACATTAAGTTGTCAGCCAAAATCATGGAACAAGTACTTGGGGTACGGCTAGAAAAGCGTCCAACTTCAGTAGGCTCATTTGCCTCGAGTTTACGATCTTTTGAAACGGTGCGTGATTTTATTACTTCCGCAACCATCACTACCTTTATTGATATTCCATTTGCGCTGATATTCATCATTGCAATCGGCTGGATCTCATTATGGATGGTGGCTCCTGTCATCATCGGTTCATTGATTATTTTAGTGTATTCATTTACTGTACAAAGCAAAATGCATGACTTATCCGAAACAATGTACCGTGCGAGTGCAATAAGAAATGCAACATTGATTGAAAGTTTAGTCAGTTTAGAAACAGTTAAATCATTAGGCATAGAAGGCCAAATGCAACGCAAGTGGGAAAAAAGCGCTGCGTTTATGACGGAAGTCAGTGGCAAACTAAAGTTGCTCTCTACCTCAATCAGCAACACTGCTAACGCAATTACGCAGTTAATTAATATTAGTTTGATATTGCTTGGTGTTTATTTAGTGATTAGTGGTGATTTAACAATGGGCGGCTTAATTGCTTGCACCATGTTGGCGGGTCGGGCGTTGGCGCCTATCTCGCAAGCCGCAGGCTTGATGACGCAATATCACAATGCATCCACTGCACTCACTGCATTAAACGATATGATGCAGAATCCGATAGAGCGTCCTTTAGATGCTAATTTTCTTTCACGTAGCGCATTTAAGGGTGATATTGAATTTCGAGGTGTCTCGTTTAGTTACCCAGGGTCAGAATTTAATGCTTTAACTAATGTTTCTTTCAAAATAAAAGCTGGCGAACACGTTGCGCTGTTAGGCAGAATGGGCTCTGGTAAGTCAACGATTCATCGGCTGATTCTA
>JACMNP010000072.1 GCA_014378495.1 Methylotenera sp.
AAGCGCCGCGCCAGAGTTAAAACCAAATAGCGCGATTGCTGTAGCTACTGCAAGCTCAAAAAAGTTAGATGCACCAATCAATGCAGAAGGGCCAGCCACACAATGGGCTACTTTGAATTTTTTGTTCAGCCAATATGCCAAGCCTGCGTTGAAATACACTTGAATTAAAATAGGCACAGCAAGCAACAAAATAATGAGCGGCTGCGCTAATATTTGCTGACCTTGAAACGCAAATAGCAATATTAAGGTGATAAGCAGGGCGCTTAGAGAGAGTGGTTGTAGCATTGCCAGTGTAGTGTCTAACTTAGCTTGATTACCGCTTAATAGGCCACGCCAGACTTGGCTTATGGCAATGGGCACTACGATAAATAACAACACTGAGATTGCTAAAGTAGCCCACGGTACGGCAATGCTAGAAACGCCTAGTAGTAAGGCTACTAAAGGTGCGAAAGCAAATAGCATAATCACATCGTTCACTGCAACTTGTGAGAGCGTGAATTTTGCATCGCCATCGCACAAATTACTCCACACAAATACCATGGCGGTACAGGGCGCAGCTGCCAGTAAAATCAAGCCTGCAATATAGCTATCAATCTGTTCTGCAGGTAAGTAGGGTGAAAAAAAGTGTCGAATAAATATCCAAGCCAGCAACGCCATAGAAAACGGCTTTACTAGCCAGTTAATCGTTAATGTTACCGCAATGCCTTTGCTGTGCTCAGCCACATCTTTCATTTTGCGCAAATCAATTTTGAGAAGCATGGGGATGATCATGAGCCAAATTAACACTGCAACGGGGAGGTTAACCTGCGCAATCTGCATATTGCCTATTGCTTGGAATACCCTTGGAATAAGCTTACCTAATGTTATTCCAACTGTAATGCAACCCAAAACCCACCAAGTGAGGTTGCGTTCAAAAGTGCTTATAGCTGATTTTTTTGATTGCATCTTTTAGCTCGCTACTTCATTACATAATAAGCCGTCGCAACATAAGTTTTCACTAGAAGATTTTTCTAATTGGCAGCAGTTTTCTGTTAAGTAACCTAATAGGTCATTCATCACGTTAAAAGCCGCTGAGTAGTATATAAAACGACCAGTCTGCTTGGCAGTTACCAACTCTGCATGGGTAAGTTCTTTTAAATGAAATGATAGCGTACTGCCTGGAATGTTGAGTTTGATGGCAATATCACCTGCGGCTAACCCACTAGGACCTGCCTGTACTAATTGCCTAAAAATTTCTAATCTAGCGCCTTGGGCAAGTGAAGCGAGAATGATGACTGCGTTTTTAGTATCCATGTTTCTATATTTCCATAAATATAGAAACGTTGTCAATAAAAATTAGAAAATAGCGCTTAAAAACTCTAAAGCCAGCACTATTTTCTAAATTTACTTAATAATTTTGTAGCAATATTCACCAAAATTAAAGCTGCGATACCCGCAACAATACCAAATAATCCATTCAATAATGCTGGCATTACTGCGTGTAAAAAACCATTACTCAAGCCTTCGGCAATATCCTCAATACTATGATGTATTGCAGGAATGCCATGAGTGAGTATGCCACCACCAACTAAAAACATAGCAGCAGTTCCAACAACCGATAAGGTTTTCATCATGTATGGAGCAAAGCTTAAAATGGCAAAGCCGAATTTACGTTTAAATTGCGCAACAAAGTTGTTGCCTTTAGCTTGAGATAAATAAAGCCCGCCATCGTCTAGTTTTACAATGCCTGCCACTAAGCCATACACACCTATCGTCATAATAATGGCGATCGCTACTAGTACGATTACTTGCTTACTGAATGCCGCTGTTGCAACCGTACCCAAGGTAATCACAATAATCTCTGCAGATAGTACAAAGTCCGTACGAACCGCGCCTGCAATTTTTTCTTTTTCAGAGGTTTCTACTGTCAAGCTTTCATCTTGGCCGATTAATTTTTTAGGCTCACTATGGTTTACTTCATCATGATGAAAATATTGGTGATACAGCTTTTCAACGCCTTCAAAACACAAAAATAAACCACCTAACATGAGTAATGGTGTGATTGCCCAAGGGGCTAGCGCGCTAATAGCAAGCGCCGCAGGTACCAGTATCAATTTATTGATTGCGGAGCCTTTAGCGACTGCCCAGACCACTGGGAGCTCTCTATCTGCATTAACGCCAGCGACTTGCTGCGCGTTAAGCGCCAGATCATCGCCTAATACCCCAGCGGTTTTTTTTGCCGCGATTTTGGTCATGACAGATACATCATCCAAAATAGTAGAAATATCATCTAATAACGTTAAAAGGCTAGCACCTGCCATATTGAATTTTCCAAATGTAGAAAGCATTTATTGATTACTTATCAATAATTATAAGCGTTGAAAACTAAAAAACCGCATAAAGCGGTTTAATTTTACTACGCGTTTACAGCTTTTTAGCTAGATTCTTATTTAGCTAATCAAGCCGTCAATGTTAATTAGTAAGTACGTTTTCTAGGGGTGTAAGTCGCACCATTAGATTCAATATGTCTGAAAGTGATACGACCGTTATTGATATCGTAGGGTGAAAGCTCTAGAGTAACTTTATCACCAGCCAAAATACGGATGTGATTTTTTTTCATTTTGCCGCCAGTATAAGCAATGAGCTTGTGGCCATTGTCTAGCGTTACACGGTAGCGTGAATCTGGTAATATTTCCATCACCACGCCACTCATTTCAATTAATTCTTCTTTAGCCAAAGCTGTTTATCCAGTAATAATTTTAAGCACTTCTCAAGTGCTTATATTAAGCAACAATCTTAAACAAGATTGAGTATTTGCGAATGTAGTGCTAATCGCTCGCGCAGTATAGTCTTCATGACGCTATTTGGCAACAGGTCGGTATAGAGAATTTACAGGCTCAATTAGCTGAAAAACAACAGTATTTACTCATAAAATAACATTTTGTTACGTTTCTTTAAATAATGCTTGACACAGCATTTGATTACCAGTAAAAAGTGATTAAGGCGTTTGGATGTTTATTTGTTCAGTTCTCAAGACTAATTATTTAAAAATCCCATTCATTTAGGGTGCCTCCCTTTTTTAAAGTATGGAATAAGATATGGCTACAGGTTTAGTTAAATGGTTTAATGACTCTAAAGGTTTTGGTTTCATTACTCCTGATGCAGGTGGTGATGATTTATTCGCACATTTTTCAGCAATCGTTGATAGCGGTTACAAAAGCTTGAAAGAAAATGAGCGCGTAAGTTTTGACGTAACAGATGGACCTAAAGGTAAACAAGCTTCTAACATCCAGAAAGCTTAGTAACTCAGCATCCAAAAAAATGGCCCTTCACGGGGCCATTTTTTTTGTACTTTTTTTTGGTGATTTTATTGCATCAAGTGATTTAATATTTTTGTATTTTTAATATTAAATCTACAAAATTGATCTGCATATCGCTTCCAGATATCACTTCCACTATTCAATAATCCTAGAGCTTAAGTCATCGCGCAAAGCGTTTTTTATTCGCTTTAAGCTAGTGCATTCGCCCAATATTGTACGTGTTTTAAGTTTTAGGTTAATGACTTTAGGCTAGTTGCCAGCTGATGATGAGTTTTCTGAGAAACCACTCTTAAATTAATGCACCAAAATAAAGCTTTAGCACCAAAGTGTGCACGGTAGTGATTCAGCATGAATTAAGATTTTAGTTTGATAACAAGCTATTTAAACACTGATGCTTTCAAATAGCTTGTTTTAAGATGATGGCTGAATATAGATCGAACTATTGGGTACTTAACAACCAATTAACGTAAACCACCAACATATTTATTTGGATTCGCTATTTCTTCTTCCGCCTCTATCTCATCAGGTAGCTCTACGGCAATTGGCTTTGCGATTGGTTGTATTGTTGGTGGTTTAGTTTGAAATGTCGTAGGCGCAAAGCCTGATGGTTTGAAAGCCTCTTTAGGAAACATGAGTTTTTCCAAATGATCCGCATATTCGGTCAAATCAGCTAGGTCTTGTTCTCGACATAGCTTAATAATCTCTTGAGCGTACGCCTCATTTTCAATAAGCCATTTAACATCAATTGTACGATTAATTTTGCGCCGTAAAATCACACCTATTAGTGCCGCAACAGACATTCTTTCAGTATTTGACATCTCTACATTACCCTTTCAGCATGTTGTGTTAAATCAAGCCCGTCATGCTCTTCTTCAGCATCGATACGTAAGCTTACAAATAGACTGACAATTTTTAATATGACAAATGTCGCTACGCCGCTATATAAGAGCGTACCAAAGGCTGCAATCGCTTGCATCGTCACGCTAGCATCTAAGCCACTAATCGCTTTATCCGCAAATACACCAGTAAGCACCGCGCCAACTAAGCCGCCAACACCATGAATTCCAAATACATCTAAAGCGTCATCTGCGCCAAGTAAACGTTTTAAGCCTGTTGCACCCCAGTAACAAAATACACCTGCGGCTAAACCTATGGCTAAAGCACCACCAACATTAACAAAGCCTGAAGCTGGCGTAATTGCAACTAAACCAGCTACTGCGCCAGACGCGAACCCCAACATGGTGATGCGAGATTTAACAAACCATTCTATGGCAATCCAAGTTAAAGCGGCCACGGCTGTTGCTGCTTGTGTCACTAACATTGCCATGCCGGCGCGGCCATCTGCAGCAACTGCAGAGCCTGCATTAAAACCAAACCAACCAACCCAAAGTAATGATGCGCCGACTAACGTATAGACTAAGTTGTACGGCATAAAAGGCACTTTTCCATAGCCTGTTCTAGGCCCTAACATATAAGCGCAAACTAGCCCTGCAGCACCCGCATTAATATGCACTACAGTACCACCAGCAAAATCTAGTACACCTTGTGATGCTAATAATCCTGATGGTTCCCATACCCAGTGTGCTACTGGCGCATAAACGAATATTGACCAAAGTGTCATAAATGCCAACATGGCGGTAAAGCGCATACGTTCCGCAAAAGCCCCTACTATTAGTGCTGGTGTGATGATTGCAAATGTCATTTGAAACATTACAAACACAGATTCTGGGATAGTGGGTGCAATATGGCTTACGGTTAATTGACTGGTTGCTTTGATGTAACTTAGACCAGACAGCATTAGACGGTCAAAACCACCTAAATAGGGCGTGGAACCTGGTGTAAAGGCGATGCTATAGCCTATTAAAATCCAAATAACACTCACTAAACAACAAATTGCAAAACTTTGTAATGCAGTAGAAAGTACGTTCTTTTTTCGTACCATCCCCGCATAAAATAGTACTAATCCAGGAATAGTCATCAATAACACTAACGCCGTTGAAGAGAGCATCCAAGCGGTATCACCTGAATTAATCTTATCAAAACCTACGGCATATGGCTGAGTCGGTGCTGGTGGCGCTACCTCAGGTGCAGCAATGACAGCCGCGGGTGTTGGCACAGCCGGTGTTGGTGTTACAGTGGGTTGTTCTATTGGCAAAGTTCCAGTGACTTCAACAGGTTGAGCGGCTTGTTGATCCGGCGTGGCTGGTTGGCTGGTTGAAGGTACAGCTATCGCAGGTTCGCTAGGATGTGTACTTGGCTTATAACTAGAAGCGGGAGTATTCACGGTAGGGGTATCTGCAAATGCATTGATTGCAGACAGTGTTAATCCTACGGCAACTAGCCAAATCCACGGATTATTTTTTCTAGCGATCATATATTTCCTTAATTTTGAATAACATTAATTTCTAGTAACTCAATGACAAAAAAATTTACTTAATTGCTTTACTTATTCACTCTTAACTAATTACTTTAAGCAAGCAATAACTATGCCTTTAAAATTAACGCCAATTTACATAAAGTTTTTAGGTGAAAATTTAATGCCTACAGGCAGCAATTCAACCTCTTTAACGGCTTGATTGAGTATACGTTTAGTATCGGCAGTACCCATTTCATCTTCCATCCAAGAGCGTAAATGCTTCATGAACGATTTAAGTTGATCTGGTCGGTAAGTGCGAATTTGTATCGTATTGCCAGTAGCCATTAATGCAAAAATCTGTTCCTGCTGTGCTTCTGACCAAGGCATACTCTCCGTGAGCTCGTTTAAAAAAGCATGTAAAGCTTCATTAATGCCTTTGCGGTTTTCTTCTATTAATCTTATGAGTTTGAGGAACACACACTGAAAAGTTTGAAAATCTGGTGTGCTAATGACTTGTTCGTTAATCTCAATAGTAGATTCATCCGCTAAGATTTCATTAGTTAATGAATCATTCGCGGCTAAGTCTTTGACTGATGATGTATTGGCAATTTTGTTGTTAATTGACTCAATGTTTTGAGAAACGGTCTCTTTAGTCACCGTATTTTGAGTAATTGTACTTTTTTCTAATACAACATTATTTTTGTTAATAAGCGCTCTATTAAGTGCTCTGACTAATTCTCTCTGTTGATCATCTTTGTTGTAATGTTTACACACATCACGCGCAAAGCTGTTCAAACCATTAAATACCGAGCCAGTATCATTGAAATAAGTTGACCAAGTTTTAAGAGCAGCATTTGCTTGCTCTGCAGTCAGAATGCTAGTTAATCCTATATAAATTGCGTTCTGTTGTGTGAGTTGTGCTGATGGTGCCAATGCGTCTAGATTTTTCGCCATAATGAATAAAGCAGCTTCCTAATAAATAAATTTAACGATTATTTATCTATAAGCAAGATACATACCATTTTTTAGCGGTATTGAACTGAAAATTGTGGACTAACTAGATAATTGCATATCCACTAAATTGCAGGTAATTCAATTTTAAATACGGGGCGTAAATCTAAATGTGAAATATAGCAGATGGCGATTTCGAAGGTCGGATGATAGCGATGTCTAGAAAAACATCGTTATCATTAAGTCTTATGCAAATTTTTTGTAGAAGTAACCCATTAAAGCACCGAGCGTCAACCACAATAAAGCATTGGCAATTGCTGTCGCTTGTATGAAAGCACTTGCTAATGCCTGTAATGATGATGCCTCATGCGCTAACGGCTCAGGCGCGCCGATGATGTACGGCGTAGCCATTAAAACTAAGCCTAAAATTTTAAAAGCTAGTTGTTGATTGAATACTAAAAGATACAAGCCACTTGCACTCATTAATACCGTGAATAACCACCATAATTGCCTGTCGTGTAGTGGTGCTGACTGAGAACCTGGAAGTTCGGGCGGTAACCCTAAAGATGGTGCCACAAAGAAAACCAAATAACCAGCTAATCCCCATAATAAACCGACGCGCCAACCATCCATTTTATCGTTGGCTGAGTGCTTAGTATGTTGGCTACTACTTTGACGCCAATTAAAGGCTGCCGTTAAAAATAGGCCGAAGCCAATCGCTAAACTAACATTAGCTAACGCTGTATATGCAGTACGCTCTACACCATCTGTAGGCTGCCAAGCATTCGCATGATGCTCGTGTTGCATAGCTTCATTTTCTTGACCATGACTATGAATATGCGCGTCCATTTCAGTTGTAATGTGTTGAGCACTATCAAGATGTTCAGCAACATGTGTTTCAGCATCAATTGCTACGCTGGCTTTTTCCGCCGCCTGTTCAAACACCTCAGCTTGGCTGATGATGGGTTTGATTTGTAGTTGCTGAACTGCCGTTAACAATAGTCCAGCGAGTACGCCAGATAAGGCGGCTGTTGCAACGATGCGTTTAAACGCACTCCAGTTAATCACAGCGTCTAGTGACAAGGAAAGCCAGCAGAATGGCGTCCATCGTGCGCAGCATTGTGTAATTGAGACATCTCTGAGAAGCCTGCACCGTAAAGTAAAACTGCACCTAACGCGATCGCCAGCAGGCTGGTCAATACTTTTTCTTTTACTGCGCTTAATTGAGGCGTCGCTAAACGAGTGAGAAGGCTAATATTTAATGACATGATTTTTCTACTTTCAGAAGTGTTACACAAAATTATTATATCGAATTAAACGAGATGCTAACATAATTTAATGCTGATATTTTATAAGCGCTTATCGGTAAATTATTTAGGATAAACCAGCTAAGTAATTTATAATCATTTCACTAAGGTGCTGATGCCATTCAATGGCTAAGTGAAAAGGGAAACAGGTGCGTTTTACAATGCCTGTGCTGCCCCCGCAACGGTAAGTAGGACAACTTTATACATTAAAGACGTGACTCACAAGCCCGGATACCTGCCTTAGACATTACATTACTAGCATTGTGTTGCGGAGGGCGACATCGATGGCTGCCTGTTTTCGCATCCGTCTTTTTTTTCCTCTCACAACAAGTATTTGTTTTATCAATCATATTTTAAAAATGACGTAGGTTATTTTGAAGTAAATAATTGATATACAAAGCTTAAACAGTGCTAGGAATCATTTAAAAGAATTGCGATGAGAACTCATACTCGACATATATTGATGTGCACAGGCCCACTTTGTACTGAGGGCGGCGTAGCAGCGGAAGCGATGTTTAAACGCTTGGGCGATAGCATCGATGCGCGTCCAAATTTACGTGTTAAACGCACACGCACGCATTGTATGGTGGTGTGCAAGAATAAAGGGCCGTTAGTGGTCGTTTATCCTGAAGGTGTTTGGTATCAATGTAAGGATGAAGTCGCTTTAAATCGTATTGTTACCGAGCATCTTGAACAAGGGCAGCTGGTAGAAGACTTGATATTTCATAAGCTTGGCGAAGGCGATATTGATGATGCCGTGCTAAATACAAGTACAGATGGAACTACCATCAATGCTTGATTTGCAAAAATCTACTGCGCGTATCGTACTGCTTACGCATGCGCCAAGTGACCTTGCGATGTTGCATAGTGCGCTTAAGCTTTTGCCCGCTGATTTTCCGCAGTATGCAGGGGTTAACTTGCAAGGGGTTGAGAGTGATGTAACTCAAGATTCGACGCCAGTAAACGTAAACACTATTCAAGATAGCATTGCTTCGGCTGAGATTATCATACTGCGTGTGTTAGGTCGTTTAAGTGCTGTACAGGGGTTTGCTGAATTAGTGAATCAAGCTCAGCAGCGCGGCTGCTATTTAATTGCTATAAGTGGCACAGGTGAGCCTGGCCCTGAATTAGCTGCAATCTCTAGTGTTGCACCCGATGTGTTGCAAGCTGCCATGATGTATTTTCAGGCGGGCGGAAGCGTGAATATTGCGCAGTTAATGCGTTATTTATCTGACCATTTGCTATTCACAGGATTTGGTTACGAAGCGCCACGTGCGCTGCCTGAACATGGTATTTATCATCCAGAACTTGCGCAAGATGCCACTATAGAAGATTGGTTCGCGATTCGTGACGCAAGCTTGCCTAGTGTCGGGATTATTTTCTATCGTGCGCATTGGTTAAGTGGAAATACGCGGTTTATTGATGCGCTGGTTGACGCGCTGGAAGCCAAAGGATTAAATGCATTGCCTGTGTTTACTTCATCGTTACGCGCAGGCAGTGACGGCGCTAATTTACCTACTGGATTACGTTATTTTGAAAGTCTTAAAGGAGGCGTGCATATTGATGTGTTAATCAATACCACCTCTTTTGCCATGGGCGAGATTACGGCTGGCGCGACTACGCCCGCGGGCTGGTCTGTTGCTGCCTTAGCGCATCTTAATATACCTGTGATACAAGCCATGACCAGCGGTATGACTTTGCAGCAATGGACGCAATCTATACGTGGCATGACGCCTTTGGATGCTGCAATGAACGTGGTGTTGCCTGAATTTGATGGACGCATCATCGGCGTACCTATCTCGTTTAAAGCACACGCGGCTGGCTTGCCGCAAGAGCTTGTTGCTTATGAGCCAGTACCAAACCGCGTAGCCAGAATAGCGAGTTTAGCAGCACGTTTTGCACAGTTAAAACATAAGGGAAACTCAGCCAAACGTATCGCTTTTATGTTTACTAACGCGAACAGCAAAGCTTCGCAAATTGGCAACGCAGTGGGCCTAGATGCGCCAGCCTCGCTAATTGCAATATTGCATGCGATGCAAGCCGAAGGTTACAACATTGAAGGTTTGCCTGAAACTGGCACTGCGTTGATACACCAACTGATAGACCGTTGTGCTTATGACCAAACTTATTTAACCACCGACCAGCTAAAGAATGCGACTGGGCGTGTGCCTGTTGCCCAATATAAGCAATGGTTTGCTGAACTGCCATTAGACATGCAGCAAAAAATG
>JACMNP010000073.1 GCA_014378495.1 Methylotenera sp.
GCGACCCTTATTCGATATTTATAATATTGAAAAAGAAATTGAAAAAGCCATGTCACGTAAGGTAGAGCTTAATTCTGGCGGTTATTTAATCTTTGATCAAACAGAAGCTTTAACGACCGTTGACGTGAATACAGGTAGTTTCGTCAGTGGTAAAAACTTATCTGACACTATCTTTAAAACTAATCTTGAAGCGGCACAATGCATTGCGAGACAATTGCGCTTAAGGAATTTAGGCGGCATCATCATTATCGATTTTATTGATATGGATGAAGACTCACAGCGAGAAGCCGTGCTTGAAGAGCTGAAAAAAGCCGTTGATCTCGATCGCTCACGCACAGGGGTCAATGGTTTTACGCCATTAGGTTTAGTGGAGATGACCCGTAAACGCACGCGTGAAAGCTTGGCGCATGTACTTTGCGAACCTTGTCCTACTTGTCAGGGTCGGGGTGAGTTAAAGACAGCACAAACGGTATGTTATGAAATTTTGCGAGAGCTATTGCGTGAAGCGCGCCAGTTTAATGCCCGTGAACTACGCGTGCTCGCAGCGCCAAAAGTAATCGATATGTTGCTAGATGAGGAGTCACAAAGTTTGGCAAATTTATCAGACTTTATTGGCAAACCTATTTCGTTACAAGTTGCAACGCAATCCAGTCAGGAGTCATTTGATATTATATTGATGTAAAAACATGTCAAAGTAAAGGACATGAGCGTTAACTCAATAAACTCATATCGTTTACTTAACATTCATCATGTCAGAGATTAGCCGCCAAAGGATTGCCACCAATAAATGGTGCATTTGGTAAAATGACTGTTTTACTAAAGTTGCTTGTTTCCACTTTAAAGCTATTGGCTTGAATATTTGTCGCATCGTCTTTTGTTTTTTCTGCGCTAAATTTTGCACTACGCATCAGCTTGAGTAATATCGCATCAAGCTGGTTAGATTGATGTTGCATTTTTGTATATTCTTTTTCTGATAACTCAAGATTCATGATGAGCTTATCAGCACTGCTGTGCGATTCCATCAGTGATTCCGCGCGTTTATCCAAGGCTTTTTTATGCAAGTTGATTTGTGCTTTCAATTCACCAATGACATCATTTAACCATTTATTGCAATCGGTGTGCGCTTGCTCAAATATCATCTGAATTTGTGCACCCAACCCTAAAAAGAATTTACGAATTAAGAATCTTTTTTCGATCATTATATTGGTTGGATCAGTACAAAAATCATTCGTAATCTGCTCTAGTGCCAGCATATTATGAATGAAATTATCCATATTTAGCTCGTGAGCTTCCGTTCTATCAAAACCGTGTTTGCTCCAAAATAAGTGATATAAATCATCAGCATGTTTTTTAATGGTGTAACTTTCAATTTTAATATCTTCCGCCAATATAGTGGCTAAACGTGTGACTTCGCGTATATTTCTGTTCAAACCTACGGTAGTCCAACTGTCGCCCATATCACGTTTGGTTTGCTCTAAATTAGTATCTAAATAACCAATGCTCAAATGTCGCAATAACTTGTCACCAAGTCGTTTTATTTTTTCGCTACCTTGGTTAAAAGTGAGCATAGACGCTTCGTAACGTTTGCGGTCAGCCACTACTTTAGCCAGAATGTCTTTAGAAGAGTCACGATTTCTATTTTGTAATTCACGCAACTCTAATAATTGATTTTTAATGTTATTACAACGCATTTGAGCGAGTTTGCGCGAAGATCGCATCAAGTTAGAGCATTCTGTTATCACTGCTCGGCCAACAATCTCATGCTTTGTATCCACCATTTGAGTGGCCAGCGCGTTTTCAAGCTTGGCAATACCACTACGTTTCAGCAGTACTGCATCTTTTCTAATTTTGGCTACTAGTGCTTTTTGGGCAGACATGGCAAAAATATTACGCGCGTCTAAGCCTAATTCACGTGCGGTATTTTGAATTTGTTTTTGTATTAGTGCTTCTACTTCTGCATCTGATTCAAGGCCATCCCACAAAATATCAATTTTGTTAAGTACCACTAATTTATGCGCAGCGCGTTTTTGCACGTATTCTGCCCAAATTTGCATATCGGATTTTGTAATGCCGGTATCGGTAGCCGTTAAAAATAATACGGCATGGGCGTTAGGAATAATGCTCAATGTGAGCTCAGGTTCAGCCCCCATGGTATTTAAGCCTGGTGTATCAATCACGACTAAGCCATTTTTTAACAAAGGATGTGGGTAGTTGATGAGCGCATGTCGCCAAAGTGGTATTTCGACGGAGCCTTTTTCAGCTAATAAGCGACGCATACTTGGGTCTTCTTCGTTCCAGAAGCCCAATTGTTTAGCTGTTTCTAAATCGACTAATCTCTTCTGTACAAGTTGCCTTAATGTTTCTTTCATGGCTGTCGGTGAAGAAATATCTAAACGGATTTTATGCCAAATTCCAGGCGCAGTTTTTAAGTAAGTGAGCGAGTCATCTGACTTTCTAGTTTCAATAGGCAATAGCTTAATGCAAGGCTCTTCACGATCATCCCAGAATATTTCCGTAGGGCACATGGTAGTACGGCCAGGCTCGCTTGGTAACAGTCGTTGATTGAAATCAGAAAAAAACAAAGCATTAATAGTTTCAGTTTTGCCGCGTGAGAATTCCGCTAAAAACGCCATCACGAGTTGGTCTTTTTTTAACATCTCTTTGATGTCATAAAGTCTTAACTCTTGAATCGCATCTAGGGATTCAGTTTCTTCTAGCCAAACCGCATACTCGTCTAAAGTTACAATTAAATCTGCGCGCCATTGGCTATATTCGCCAATTATTGTACTTAAACTTGAGCTATTTAAGCCTAAATCATCAGTGTTATTGGGTGTTAAATTGCTCGTCATATATTTAATTAAAACCCTAATGGGATATTTATTTTTTTGTTATTAATATTTGGTTAAGGCGTAATTATCCATCATTTAAAACTAGTGTATCTAGCCAATATGGTTATTGCAATCATCTTTACACCAGCTTATACAATAGTTAACAACTTGTTTTCTAGTGGAATCAATATAGTAATCAGCAATAACTGTGCCGTAATAATAAACACTAGCGGACTCAAGTCTATATTGCCGGCAGTCGGTATGAATTTTCTTAGAAATCGCAATATCGGATTCGTTAGGCTGTTCAATAGCGGCGCAATGGGTGTGTAAGGGTTTACCCAGCTTAAAATTGCCTGTATCAACATGGCATACATGAATATCGTGATACTCATACTAATTACGCCTATCAACGCCACTGCAGCAATAGCAAACCAAATATGATTACCAACAATGAATATTGGAAAGCCTTTCAGCCACAAGCTTGAGGTGGTAAGTAATAGTTGTGTAATATAGGCCAGTAATAGCGTTGAAATATCTAACTTGCCTATACTGGGTATCATGCGCCGCATTGGCTTCACTGCGAAGTTTGTGAGCGTAACAATCACCTGCGCAGCTTGTTGTTGAAAAGAAACTTTAGTGAGCTGAAAATAAAAGCGTAGCAAAAATGCTAGTGTCAACAAACCTAATATGGTTTCTAGTAAAAATAAAAGTGCGTTATTGAGCATGGTGATTGTTCGTCAAAATATGATGTTTACCTAAGGATATATGGTATTGATTTTGTTAATTATTGACTAAGTTCGTTACCTAAAGCGACTGCTTTTTCTGCAGCGGCTTTAGCTGCCGTCCACATAATATTTTTAATATTAGCCTTTTCTAAAACCAGAATGCCTTGTTCAGTGGTGCCACCTTTTGAAGTGACTTGCGCACGTAAAGTTTTAATATCATCAACACTTTGTGTAGCGAGCAAACTAGCACCAGCAAAAGTCTGCAGGGCTAATATATTGGCTTCTTTTTCCGTAAGACCTAAACTAACACCAGCTTCTTGCAAGGCTTCAATCAAATAAAACACGTAGGCAGGCCCGCTGCCAGAAATTGCCGTCACTGCATCCATCTTTGACTCATCCTCTAACCAAAGAGTTTTACCAACAGCAGATAAAATAGTCGTCGCTTGCTCACATTGCTCGGCACTCACGCTTTTCATCGCAAATAGTGCAGACATGCCCGCTTGTATTTGTGCAGGTGTATTTGGCATTACCCTTACGATTGCTTGATAACCATTAAGCCAATGGGAAATATCTATACTTCTCACGCCTGCAGCAATAGAAATAATAAGTTGCGTACTTATTATTCCACTCAATTGACCGCACACTTCTTTAAGTTGCTGTGGTTTTACTGCGAGTAAAATGACATCAGTGTGGCGAATCTCGGCATAAGTGTCAGTAGTGTTGACACTAAAATAATGGGCTAATTGTCCGCGTTTACTAACATCAGGATCAATCACGGTAATTGCGGTAGTATCGAAGCCATTGTTTTTAAGGCCGCCAATAATGGCGCGTGCCATGTTTCCACCACCAATAAAACTAATCTTCATTTGTTACAGTATCCTTTTTTGTTAAACCTAATCTGCTACCAAATAGTGCTGAGCCAATCCGCACAATGGTAGCGCCTTGCTCAATTGCGACTTTATAGTCACCAGACATACCAATCGAAAGCGTATCCAACACGAAACCTTTAGCTAGCAGTGCATCATAACATTCCCGAACTTGTTTGAATTGGGCGCGTTGTTCGTGCACATTATTCGTTGGGGCAGGAATAGCCATTAAACCACGTAACTTTAATTGCGGCAGACTCACAATGTTGCTTGCCAATTCCTCTAAATCTTGTGGCGCAACACCGCCTTTGCTGACTTCATTGCTAATATTGAGTTGAATACATATTTGTAATGGTGGTAAATTTTTAGGTCGCGTATCGTTTAAACGCTGTGCGATTTTTAATCGATCCACACTATGTACCCAACTAAAATGCTGAGCGATAGCTTGCGTTTTATTACTTTGTATCGGCCCGATAAAGTGCCATTCAATTGCCAAGTCCGTGAGTTCAGTTTGCTTTTCTAAGGCCTCTTGTAAGTAGTTTTCACCAAATTTAGTTTGGCCCGCCGTGTAAGCCTCGCGCATCATTGATGCGCTCTGTGCTTTACTAACAGCCAGCAGAGTCACCTGCTGCGGGCAATTTGCATTGGTTTTTGTTAACTCAATAGTTGCTAGAATATCTTGCAAGGGATTGCTAATTGTGGTCATAATTCACTAAGCTTAAATTAACCTACTAAACGTATAAAAATAAACATTTAAAATACGGTAAAAATTATAACAGGAGCAGGTTGTGGACATTTCAGATTTACTCGCATTCTCAGTTAAAAATAAAGCTTCAGACTTGCATCTATCCGCTGGATTGCCACCGATGATACGTGTACATGGTGACATTCGCAAAATCAATGTGCCAGCCATGGACCATAGCCAAGTACACGATATGGTGTATGACATCATGAATGATGGTCAGCGTAAAGTGTATGAAGAAACTTTAGAGTGTGATTTTTCGTTTGAGATTCCAAATCTAGCGCGCTTTCGTGTGAATGCGTTTAATCATAACCGTGGTTCTGGTGCGGTATTTCGTACCATTCCGTCTAAAATATTGTCACTAGAGCAATTGAATTGTCCAGCCATTTTTAAAGATATTGCAGATACCCCACGTGGTATTTGCTTGGTGACTGGACCAACTGGTTCTGGAAAATCTACTACATTAGCCGCAATTATTGATTATATTAATGATAAAGAATTTGGTCATATCCTGACTGTAGAAGACCCGATTGAATTCGTGCATACCTCTAAAAAATGTTTGATTAACCAACGTGAAGTGGGTCCGCATACCTTATCTTTTAATAATGCGTTGCGTTCTGCATTGCGTGAAGACCCTGATGTCATTCTTGTGGGTGAGATGCGTGATTTGGAGACGATACGTTTGGCGTTAAGTGCTGCAGAAACTGGCCACTTAGTATTCGGTACATTGCATACTAGCTCTGCCGCCAAAACGGTTGATCGTATTATTGACGTATTTCCCGCAGCTGAAAAAGAAATGGTGCGCTCTATGTTATCTGAGTCATTGCGCGCAGTGATTTCACAAACATTATGCAAAACCAAAGACGAGCAGGGGCGTGTTGCGGCGCATGAAATTATGATAGGTACCCCAGCGATTCGTAACTTGATTCGTGAAAACAAAATTCCACAAATGTATTCAGCGATTCAAACAGGCCAAAACATTGGTATGCAAACGCTGGATCAGAATTTACAGGATTTAGTGAAGCGTAATATTATCTCTGCCAATGAAGCAAGGACTAAAGCTGCGAATAAAGACTCCATCATGGGCTAAATAATTTAAATTAATTCACTAATTATTAAAGTAGAAAATGATAAGGGTAAAAGATGGAACAAGGTCAGGCAGAGAAGTTTGTATTTGATTTATTACGATTAATGTTGGCAAAGAAAGCCTCAGATTTATTCATTACCGCTGGCTTTCCACCCGCTATGAAGATTGATGGAAAAATGACGCCAGTTAGTAGCCAGGTGTTGTCCGCACAGCAAGCGCGCGAAATTTCACGGGCTATTATGAATGATAAGCAAACTTCTGAGTTTGATGCGACTAACGAATGTAATTTTGCAATTGGTATGCCTGGTGTAGCCCGTTTTCGGGTGAATGCCTTTGTGCAACGTGGATCAGTTGGCTTAGTATTTAGAACGATTACCACCAAAATCCCTGAATTTGAAGATTTAGGATTGCCTGAAGTGTTGAAAGATATTGCAATGACTAAGCGGGGCTTAGTGATTTTTGTCGGCGGTACAGGATCTGGTAAATCAACTTCTCTGGCCGCAATGGTGGGTTATCGCAATCAAAATAGTTATGGTCATATCATTACGATTGAAGACCCAGTAGAGTTTGTGCATGAGCATAAAAATTGTATTATTACTCAACGTGAAGTGGGCGTAGATACTGATAGCTGGCATATAGCGCTTAAAAACACCTTACGCCAAGCGCCAGATGTGATTTTAATTGGTGAGATTCGTGATCGTGAAACGATGGATTACGCGATTGCTTTTGCAGAAACAGGCCATTTGTGTATGGCGACTTTACATGCAAATAGTACTAATCAAGCCTTAGATCGCATTATTAACTTTTTCCCAGAGGAGCGGCGTCATCAGTTACTGATGGATCTTTCGTTGAATACACGTGCGTTCGTATCACAAAGATTGATACCGAAAAAAGAGGGTAAAGGTCGTGCCGCTGCGATTGAGGTGATGATTAATTCACCGCTGATTTCAGATTTAATCTTTAAAGGTGATGTGCATGAAATTAAAGAAATTATTGCTAAGTCTCGTGAATTAGGCATGCAAACCTTTGATCAATCATTATTTGATTTGCACGAAGCGGATGTAATTAGTTATGAAGATGCTTTGCGGAACGCTGACTCGGTAAATGATATTCGGCTAAAAATTAAGCTCGAAGGTAAAGGCGCGCACGGTAAAGACTTATCTGCCGGCTTAGAAAGTTTAGGGATAGTCTAACGAATAATAGAAAATTTAATAAAAAGCCGATTTAGTTTAAATCGGCTTTTTTTGTGGTGATTAGAAAAGCATCTCTCAGCAAATTATCATATTGTAGTTAAACTACTCTAATGATACTTCAACGCGTCTCGCTTCTGCTGCGTCCCCTAGGCCAATGGTACTTTGAGGTTTGCGCAATTCGATTCTGTCATCATCAATACCTGCTTGTTCAAGTGCCGTACTCACCGCTTTTGCGCGATGTTTAGCAAGCTCTTGATTAGATGCCAAGCTGCCATGGCTATCGTGGTAACCTGAAATCACGGCTTTGGCCGTTGGAGTTGCTTTTAACCACTCAATAATAGGCGCTAGATTTTCTTTAGCATTATTTGGAAGTGATGCTTTTGCAGTATCAAAATATAACTTAGCTACACCTGGTGTTGCAGCTGCAACAGGTGCTACTTCAGCTACTTTTACGGCCAGCTGATTATCTATCTTAACGCCCGTGCCAAAAAATGTTTGTGCTTCAGCACCTTTAACTAACTTTATTTCTTCACTTCCCACAGTGCCTGTTAATGTCACATTAGTGGCATCACCAGTGACTTTCCAATCCATCCCACCTTTTAACCAAGCGTTTAAATCTGCTGATTTTATAGCCCAAGGAATAGTGCTTGCATCACCAGTGGCTTGATAGCCATCTGCAGACGATGCGGTAAAACTAAAAGCCGCAGGTGAAGTATTAGCAACGCTATTGCTTTCAGCATTGGTGCTTGCACAACAAGCGCTAGCACTGGCTGGACCATGCCCATGTTGCCATTGCCAAAATAGGTAGATTGCGAGCAATAGCGCAACCAGGAACGTCCAAAAACTGTGCTTGCGTGGATTGCCCGTATTTTCAATACTATTCGCTTGATTAGTCATGAGTGTATTGTTCCTTTAAGCATAAGGTTTTGTAAGGACGTTAATTTAAACGCCACCACTCAGTTTATCTTGAAGCGCTTTGAGCTCAGACCATTTGTTTTCAGCCGCTAATCCAGCTTGTTGTGCCCATGTGCCAGGCTTAGCTAGTTTATATCTTGCCCCTGCTTCATCTAGTACTTTTTGCATTTGCGGTACCGTTTGTTTCGCCAGTTGCGCGAATGTAGTGATGCCAGCATTGTTAAACAACTCACTAATTTTTGGACCTATACCTTCAACTACTGTGAGGTCATTAGGGCCTTTGAGTTTAAATCCGGCGGCTTTTGCAGCTGCGGCATCTAAAACATACACTTTAGGCGCAGGCGGGCTGCTCGGTTTAGCGGTGACTACTGCGGCTGTTGGTTTAGGTGCAGACTCGGTTTTAACTGGCGCTACAGTTGGCGCTGCTGTCATTAACGCGCTTGGAGTTTGAGTGCTAGGTGCTGTGCTTGATTTGACCTCAGGAGTAGTGCTAGCACACTTCATACCACGACAATTTGTACAGCGGCATAACAGCCAGTTAAGTAGCCAGCCCACTAATGCGCCCAATATAAACCACCAAAAACAGCATGAAAACATAATGAACTCCCAAGTGTTAGTAAATACTATGAGTATTGAACGCTTGTTAGAATGTTACGTCAAGCCTCCAATAGGAGGCTTGTGTAATACAATGTCAATTGGCAGATTAGCTAGTGGTATGCTGGTTTTAATATTAGCTTTGATACACCACTTGGCCATGTACTAAAGTGGTTTTAACTTTTCCAGCCAACTCTAAGCCATTGAAAGGGCTGTTTTTTCCTTGGCTTTTGAGTGCACTTGGCGCTACTTTCCAATATTCGTTAATATCAAAAATACAAATATCGGCAATACTATTCGGGCTTAAGTCCCCAGCTGGTATGCCTAAAATTTGCGCAGAAGCTGGACTAATCAAACTGAGGGCATGTAGCAAACTAACCTTTTCTTGGGTTGCCCATTTTAAAGTGAGTGCAAGCAATAGCTCTAACCCTGTAGCGCCCACCTCAGCCTCTGCAAATGGCGCTAGTTTTGCATCATCGTCCACTGGTGTGTGATCAGAGCAAATCGCGTCGATAGTGCCATCCTTCAAACCTGCGCTTAAAGAGTCTTTATCGCGTTGGGTTCGTAATGGTGGTTTTAAATGACAATTAGCATCAAAATAAGCAATATCATGCTCGGTTAAATGTAATTGGTTTGCACTAACATCAGCTGTAATCTTTAAACCTTGTTTTTTTGCATCACGAATCATTGCGACGCCTTCAGCGGTTGATAAGCGACTGATATGGATACGCGCGCCAGTTTCCTTAGCAATACGCAAAATGCTCGCCAAGGCCAGTGCTTCCGCGGCACTAGGAATGCCTTTTAAGCCTAATCTACTGGCAATTTCACCATCATGCGCTACACCATCTTTGGCTAAAAATGGTTCTTCAGCATGTAAAAATAAGGTAAAGCCAAAGGTGGCAGCATATTCCATCGCGCGCCACAGTACTTGAGTGTCAGTAATGGCAATATTGGCTTGAGAGAACCCTACGCATCCAGCTTCGCGTAACTCTCCCATTTCTGAAAGTACTTTGCCTTGTAATTGGCGCGTGAGTGCACCTAGTGGATATACATGCGCAAGGTTCAACTGTTTAGCGCGATGTTTTAGCATCTCTACCAAACCTGGTTCATCTAACACAGGATCAGTGTCAGGCGGGCAAGCGAGGCTAGTTACGCCACCAGCTACTGCGGCTTGTAATTCGCTAATCAATGTTGCTTTGTATTCGTCACCTGGCTCACGTAGTCTGGCAGATAAATCTACTAGGCCCGGGCAAATAATCTGGCCAGTTGCATCTATAGTTTGATTTGCGACGAAACCTTCTGGTGTGTTCCCTAGTGCAAGAATTTTACCAGCGGCAATATATACATCAAGCTTACTATCAATGTTATTTTTAGGGTCTATTAAATGACCATTTTTGATATGTATTTTCATGCCAAATTTCCTACCATATTCTCTAAAGTCTGTATGCCAAGCATTTAGCTTCCTCCTGAGAGCATAGCCATCACTGCCATGCGCACCGCGATGCCGTAAGTGACTTGCGGCAAAATAACAGATTGCACGCCATCCGCGACGCTAGAGTCGATCTCTACGCCACGGTTCATTGGCCCAGGGTGCAGTACTATCGCGTCTGGTTTAGCTAAACTTAATTTTTCTTGAGTCAATCCATAAGTCTTGAAATACTCTTGTGCACTTGGCAACATCGCACCATTCATGCGCTCATTTTGCAGGCGTAGCATCATCACTACGTCAACATCTTTGAGCCCAGCTTTCATGTCATGAAACACATGCACGCCTAGCTTTTCAACTTGTGCAGGTAATAAGGTCTTGGGCGCAATCACGCGTACTTCAGGCACGCCCAATGTAGTTAATGCGTGAATCTCGCTACGCGCAACCCGTGAATGCAACACATCACCCACAATCGCCACTCTTAAATTATGCAAGTCAGGCTTATATTTGCGAACAGTGAATACATCTAGCAGCCCTTGTGTGGGGTGTGAGTGGCGACCATCGCCAGCATTAATTACGTGAATATGATTAGGCACATGCCTAGCAATAAAGTGAGCGGCGCCAGACTGTGAGTGCCGTACTACAAACATATCTGCATGCATGGCAATCAGGTTATCTACCGTATCTAAAATCGTTTCACCTTTAGATTGCGATGAGGTGTTCACGTTTAAACTAATCACATCAGCAGAAAGGCGCTTGGCTGCGATTTCAAAAGTAGTGCGGGTGCGGGTGCTATTTTCAAAGAATAAGTTACACACAGTTTTTCCGCGTAATAACGGCACTTTTTTCACTTCACGTTCAGCAACCCCAACAAATGATTCAGCAGTATCTAAGATTTGATTGAGTATTTTTTTCGGTAACCCCTCAATAGAGAGCAGGTGTCGTAAGCGGCCGTCAGCGTCTAATTGAGGGTTATTCATTTGTATCTTGTGCTACTTTTGTAGAAATGAGTTCAAGGCTTAAATTGCCGTTAGCATTTTGTATGAGTTGCAGGTTTTGTGTGGCATGTAAGGGAATATCAGCAGCGACAATTTGTGGCGCGATAGGTAGTTCGCGGCCGCCACGATTCACCAAGGCTACCAATGTGACGCTTGCTGGTCGACCATAATCAAACAACTCATTCACGGCAGCGCGGGTAGTGCGACCTGTATAAAAAACATCATCAATTAAAATAATATGTTTATTTTCTACTTCAAATGGAATCTGGCTTGGGCGATTTTCAGGTTTTAAGCCACGTTTGGCGTAGTCATCTCGGTAAAATGACACATCGAGTGTGCCATGCTCAACAGCGTTTTTATCGATGCTGCTTTTTAGCAATGTAAGCAATCTATTCATTAACCAAACACCACCGCTTTGAATGCCTACTAAGGCTGTATTTGGGCGTAATAAAGGTTCTAACTTTTGCGCCAAAATGTTGAGTAGTTCTTCAGCGTTTGGCAGGTTATCTGCACCTGATTGTTTGATATTTTCTGATGTCATCTCAAGTATTTTACGCGTAATTTTTATTGCGCTCTATGTAGGGTTAAAGTTGTGCCTATAGGCCATTAAAATAGCTTTGCAATATAGTCTGTGCCGCAACTTGGTCTAACATTACCTTTTGCGCGCGGCCTTTAATCCCTATTTGATTCAATAGATCACTCGCTTCAACAGAGCTGTAGCGCTCATCTACCAACATCACTGGAATATTAAAACGGCCGTTAAGTCGCCGGGCAAACTTTTTACAAAGCTGCGTCACCCCATGTTCGGTACCATCTACATTCAGGGGCAAGCCGACCACCAATAACTTAGGTTTCCACTCGTTAATCAATGCGCTGATGACTTGAAAGCGTATTTCATTACTTTCGTTATCAATAGTAGTGAGCGCATTTGCCGTTGCTAACAAGTGCTCACCCACCGCTACCCCTATACGCTGCTCACCAAAGTCAAAGCACATAACAGTGCTGGCCAGTACTGCTTTTTCGTCGTAAACATTTTCGTTGTCAATTAAATGCGCACTATTAGCTGATTTTGCAGCTGTTTTCGCACTAGTTACCGCTTGCATCAAGCGTGGCCTGCCACATCAGAAAGCATGGCAGGGTCTACACCCAGCAAAGCCATGGTGGCATTCAGTTTTTCGTCATTATGGGTATCGTACAAAATTTTATGCAGTGATTCTACGTCTTTAGCTTTCACTGAAAGCCAAGAGTTTTGTGCAACTTCTTGCTCAAGTTGCCCTGGCGTCCAGCCAGCATAACCTAAGGTAAGCAACATTTTTTCGGGGCCAGCCCCAATTGCCACTGCTTCAAGAATATCTTTAGAGGTCGTTAGTGCGGTAGTCTCAGCAATGGTAATGCTGCTATCCCATTCGCCATCTGGCATATGCAATACAAAGCCGCGTTCAGGTTGTACTGGGCCACCACGTAATACGGGGTGCTGCGCAACCATATTGTTAAACAACTCAACGTTGATTTTTTCAAACAAAGTATCGTATGTAATATCAGTAGGGCGGTTTATCACTACACCCATCGCACCATCTTGATTGTGCGTGCAGATGAAAGTCACTGATTTAGAAAAATAGGGGTCAGTCAAGGCGGGCATCGCGATGAGGAAGTGACCTGTGAAGTTAATGTTTTCCAATGGGCTTATTCTAACATAAATGGTTGTTTATTAAGTTAAAAGTAACATCTTCTAACTCTCGTTTTTAACTTTTTCTTTTAAGTTGCGCTTTTAACCAGTATTTTAACTAGCATTTTTTATCTGCTTCTAAATAGCCAGTGACCTCTAAACCAAAGCCGGCCATGCTTGGCATTTTACGTTGATTCGCGAGTAACTTCATTTTTCCTACCCCGCAATCTAGTAATATTTGAGAGCCAATGCCATAAGTACGTAGCTCTTGATTAATACGAATAGGCTCATCTGCTCCTTTGATTCGCTCAATGATCGCTTCGCCATCTTCTTGATGATGCAACAACACCATGACGCCAGCATCGGCGCTAGTAATCACTTTCATGGCTTGCAAGGTATTCCAGCTATGCGTGCAGCTCGTGCTATCTAACAAATCAAATATTGATAACGGCTCATGCACGCGTACCAGCGTTTCTTGGTCTGGCGTAGGCGTGCCTTTAATCAAAGCTAAATGCGTTTCTTTCGCGATTTTATCGTGGTAGGCAATCAGCTTCATTTCACCATAAGACGTTTGTATCATGCGCTCGGCCGCGCGTTCAACCAAGCGCTCTGTTTGCGCACGGTAATGAATCAAGTCAGCAATCGTGCCGATTTTAAGTTGGTGTTCAGCGGCAAATAACATTAAATCTGGCAGCCGCGCCATATTGCCATCTTCTTTTAAAATCTCGCAAATCACACTGGCAGGCTCACAACCTGCAAGCTGGGCTAAATCACAGCCTGCTTCAGTATGGCCTGCACGTACTAACACACCACCATCCATCGCAGCGAGTGGAAAAATATGGCCAGGACTTACAATATCTTGCGGATGTGCGTTTTTATTCACCGCGGCAAGCACAGTAGTTGCACGGTCTGCGGCAGAAATCCCCGTAGTGACACCTTCAGCAGCCTCAATAGAGACGGTGAAGTTAGTGCCCATACGTGCACCATTTTTTTGCACCATTTTGGTCAGGTTTAATTTGCGACAACGCGCTTCCGTTAGCGTTAAGCAAATCAGCCCGCGTCCATACTTAGCCATAAAGTTAATGTGTTCAGCAGTGGTAAATTCTGCCGCCAATACTAAATCGCCTTCGTTCTCACGGTTTTCATCATCTACCAACACCACCATACGGCCATGTTTGATTTCTTCGATGATTTCTTTAGCACTGCTAATTAAGCTTGTGTTCATAGGGGTGTTGATGGGTTGATTCATTAAATCACTCAATGTTAATTGGCTTAAGCAGGTTCATCCGTGTCGGTTTCCACCATCCACTCAGTCATGCGTTCTACATAACGCGCAATTTGGTCTACTTCTAAATTCACGCGGCTACCTACACCTAAATATTGCAATGTTGTATTTTCAAGCGTATGCGGGATTAAGTTCATACTAAAAATATCTTTATCAACCGTATTTACAGTCAAACTCACGCCATTCACGCAGATAGAGCCTTTAATGGCAATGTATTTAGAGATGGCATGCGGCGCGCGAATATCAAGCTTCCAGCAATCGCCCAACTGTTCAAAATGCACCACTTGCCCAACGCCATCCACATGGCCGCTCACCAAGTGGCCGCCAAGCCTATCATGCAGGCGCAACGCTTTTTCTAAGTTAACGTGTTTAATATGCCCGAGGTCGCCAGCTTCTAAGCCAACCGTCACATTCAAGGTTTCTTTAGAAACATGCGCTTCAAAATGTGTATCGCTCAAGCTGATGGCAGTTAGGCAAACGCCATTCACGGCAATGCTATCGCCGATAATAACGTCTTGCATGCCTAGCCCTTCGCAAAGAATGCTAAGTTTCACATCCTCGCCCATAGGCGTGGTGTGTTCGATTTGACCGATGGTCTGAATGATGCCTGTAAACATGATGTAATTTTAACAGATAAGGTTGGAGAGGTGTTTTGTAAAGCTTACCTACTATAAAATCTGTAGGGCGTATTAGCTGAGCGTAATACGCCGAAAGGTAAATGATTAATATGGCGAATGCCTTGCAATTATTACGCCCTATGCATTCTAACGTATAAATTAAGGGGCGCCGGGCGTCCCGCTTGGAAGATGGGTTAGGTTTAGCGCTGCCAAATAAGCTGCGTGCAACGCGTGCAACGAAGGTAAACAATAGCACTGCAATACTTATAGCTCCGAAAATCATGAGAATCGCTGGAGCTACGAAGAGCGCTTGGTTTGTTGCGATGAGCCAAGCTGCGAGCGCTAAGAAAAGTGCGCCAAGATAAGTGCAAAAATTAACTATAGGACGCGCAAGACCAATGGCGGACGCGATATGCAGCGTTACAAAGGGGCCCGTGAAAATCAGTAGTCCGTAAATATATGATTCCAGGCTCCCAAAAGAGCTTCGTAAAGCTGGCGGGATTATGGCTGCATTGTAGAGCATAAAGCTGGCAATTGTGACCCACAGCAAAGGACGCATACTTAAACCTAACATAAAATATACACACGATTAGGAGTATAACTTGGTGAAATTTGGAATATTGTTAAATTCATTATTTATGGTTATCCATTGAAAATAATAATTGCAGTATTCATCAGTAATTACAATATCAATATTGCCCAATTTTTATTCAATAACTTAATTTAGATTTCTCTAGCCGTTCCGCTAACCAAACCTTAATAATGGATTGCCGTGTAACGCCCAATTTACTGGCTTCACGGTCTAGTGACTCAATCATCCATGTAGGAAAATCTACATTCACACGTTTTTGTGTTTGTAGTACGCGTTTAGCTTTTGTTAAATCTAGCGCATCGGTGATATCTACACCTTCATCAAATTGTTCTTCAAGCGTTTTAGCTTTCATAAAATGCAACCTCCTCGGTGCGTGAGCGACGAACTGATATGAGCCGAACATTAAAACCTCTGTAAGTGATAATGGCGGACCAATATTTGTCGTTAATTAAACCTATTAGTAAATATCTTGCCTCATCTTCTGTTTTGGCTGGGATCTCTAATAAGTTGGGGTCATTCCATAAGACTTGTGCATCAGAAAAATTGATACCATGCTTTATAAAATTAGCCTGACTTTTAATTTCGTCAAATTCAAAAGTAGTCATAAGGATATAAATTATACCTTTTTTATACTTTTTGCAAGTGGCTGATAAGTGAGATGGATATGTTAAAAACATGCGTTTTGATAAGTTGTTATTAATTAAACCCTGTTAGAATTTAGCTCATGCTACAAACCATAAAATCAATATTCAATAAACTGGCTGTGTTTGAGTTATTTGTCGGCATGCGTTACACGCGGGCTAAGCGTAAAAATCATTTCATTTCATTTATTTCCCTTACCAGCATGATAGGCATTGCGCTTGGCGTAGCGGCTCTCATAGTCGTGCTTTCTGTCATGAATGGTTTTCAAAAGGAGTTGCGAACGCGGATTTTAGGCGTTGCCTCTCATTTGGAAATCACTGGTAGTAACAATCAACTGGCAGATTGGCAGAATATTGCCGCAGATGCTAGTAAGCGCGAACATGTGCTGGCGAGTGCGCCTTATATTACGGCGCAGGGCATGTTGAGCTATGGGCAAGGCGTGCAAGGGGCGATTGTACGTGGCATATTGCCAGCGGCTGAAGATAAAGTGGCAGACTTAGGTAGCCACATGAAAGCTGGGCATTTAAGTGATTTACGCCCGGGTGAGTTTGGTATCATTTTAGGCGCAGATTTAGCCTTTGCTATTGGTGCACAAATGGGCGATAAAGTAGTATTGCTTGCACCACAAGGGCAATTTACCCCCACTGGCGTAGTGCCACGAATTAAACAATTTACTGTAGTTGGACTATTTCAAATTGGTATGTACGAATATGATGCCGGCCTAGCGCTCATTCATATGGAAGATGCCGCTAAGTTGTATCGCATGGGTGATAAAGTTTCTGGCGTGCGGCTAAAGCTGGATGATTTATTTAATGCGCCTACGATTGCTACCACAATTAATACGCAGCTTAATCAAAGCGGCTCATATTATGTAACGGATTGGACGCAGCAACA
>JACMNP010000074.1 GCA_014378495.1 Methylotenera sp.
GCCACCACGTCCACCTTCTGCAGCATTGAAGGTTAAACCTGATACGTTGCGTAATGCATCACGTAATGAGCTAATCTGCTGGTCCTGCATTAAACTATGCGTCACTGTGGTAATCGCTTGTGGAACATCATGTGGATCTTGCAACACTTTACCTACCCGTGTTTTAGTGCCCTGATAGCTAACAACATCAAATTGCTTGCTACTCTTAACATCAACCGTGGGTAACGTAGCTTCATTTTTATGATCAACTGACGTATTACTTTCAGCAGATTGCTCTTTAACTTCTTTTGAATCGACCACTTCTGCGGCGAACGAATTAATAGGCGTGACTGTGAACAACATGGCAACTGCCATAGATAACGGTTTTAATTTGAGCGAATGTTGATATGCCACTTTATACCTTCCTTTAGGGTTGAAAATTTTGCTGGCTAAAGGCGATATATCGCGGTGGCTTGCTAATGTTGACTTGTAAAACGGTGTAAATTTATATATAAATGATAACCGTTCTCATTTATAATTGCAACAGGTATGCAATATTTATATGCATATAGGCTATATATAATGCTTGAAAGGTAATGAATAGGGCGTATATCTTATTTAGATATACGCCCTATATTCACAATTACACATTTAGGCTATTTGAATAAGCTTAGTTAAAACTTGTAAGTTAAACTTCCCACTACTGAACCACGAGAGCCTAACCAACAATCACCTCGTGCGCCACATGTTGTAATATAAGTTTTATCTGTGATGTTATTACTATTGAGTGCAAATTTCCATTTGGCATTTTCATAGGCAAGCATCGCATCAAATAATGTGACAGATGGAAGGTCCAGCGTACCTGTTTCATCTGTTCCACTCCCTACATAACGAACACCAGCGCCTACTTTAAAGCCCGTAATATCAGCGACAGAAAATTGATACGTTGCCCATGTAGAGGCCACATTTTCATGTACTTCAGCAATCTAAGGGCCGGTGAGTGCTACTAAATCTTTATCTGAATTAGTTCTCGCATGCGTATAACTATAATTTGCAATCAAATCGATGTGATCGGTAAAATTAGCAAGTGCTTTCAACTCAATACCCCACACTTTTGCTTCACCCCCTTGCAACTGATTATTTGGGTTGGTAGGGTCACTGCTTAGGCGATTAGATTCTTTTAATTTATACATAGAAGCCGTATACATACTATTAGAATTCAAAGGTTGATAACGCAGACCGACTTCAGTTTGCTTGCCTGTCTTAGGACTGTAAGCTTTATTAAAGAAATTCGTACCCACTACAGGCACAAACGATTCACTGTAACCAATGTAGGGTGTTAAACCATTATCTGCCAAGTAAGCTGCACCAATACGGCAAGTAGTGGCATTATCAGTTTGTGTTTTAGTGATACCATCTTCAACCTTACTGGTAGCTGCGTCATGACGCAACCCTGCAACTAACGACCAATGTTGGCCAAACTTCATTTGGTCTTGTACATAAAAACCAACTCGCGAATTGATAGCATCGCTTTTAGGCACATAATTGGTTGGTAAATCTGCTGCGGTTACATTGCCATAGACTGGATTAAACAAATCAAAAGGCGTTGCAATAAAACTACTAGCATCTTTTTCTTTTAATTTAGGTGCGCAAGGCTTTAGCATGCGCTAACACTTCATCCAGACTTGCGGATTTGGTATTAGCAGGCAAGCTTGGCGCCTCGACTTCTTTGCCTAAGCAATGGTTAATGTCATGGTTGAATATGAGCGGCATGCCCGTTAGGCATAACAAAAGCATAAATGCTGTGCACACCAAACTAGACCACTTGTGCAACCAAGCCCAAGTTTTTACAGATCCGATATTCATAATTTATTGATTAGATAAGTAAGTTAATTCACTTAGGTTCGCTAACAAACCCAAGCTTAGTGACACCAGCATTTTGTGCATCAGCCATCACTTCTGCCAAAATTTGATAGCGCGTTTCTTTATCTGCGCGAATTTGCAATTCTGGTTGTGGTTTTTTATCTGCAACTTGCTGTAGCTTCACTCTTAACTCGCCTTGCACCATAGGCACATCGTTCCAATACATGTTGCCTATACCGTCAATCGCCACTGATATTACTTCTGGCTTTTGAGGTAAAGGCTCGCTACTAGCTTGCGGCAAATCAATTTTCACTGCATGTGTAAGTAGTGGTGCGGTGATAATAAATATCACCAATAACACTAACATCACATCCACTAACGGTGTGGTGTTGATTTCTGACATTGGCGCGGTATGATTACCTGCGCCAATTCTATGCCCTGATCCTATCATGCTGGCACCTCTACGGCATGTACGCGCTCTTTCTGTTGAGTGGTTTCTTTACTATTTATATTAGGATTAGGTTTAACGTGGATCACTGCACCAGTCACTAACAGTGTATGTAGTTCATAAGCAAAATATTCAATTTGGCCCACCAGCATGCGGTTGCTACGCACTAAAGCGTTATAAGCCAGCACTGCAGGAATCGCCACGGCCAACCCTAGCGCAGTCATAATAAGTGCTTCACCTACTGGGCCAGCCACCTTATCTAAGGTTGCTTGGCCACTTTGACTAATACTAGCAAGCGCATGATAAATACCCCATACCGTACCAAACAAACCAACAAATGGCGAAACACTACCCACTGAAGCCAATACCGTTAGTCCATTTTCCATTTTTGCACTTTCTTCAGTAATACTGCGATTCATTGCACGTGCTATAAACTCATCTTTTGTGATTAAGTCTGATTTTTTATCATCACCATTAATTTTATGAGCATATTGTTGATGATGCTCGGCTGCCGCAATAGATTGTTTAGCCAGATTTGCTAATGCTATATTGCCTGCTTGTTTAACTGCAGACATTAAATTTGGCGCATTCCAAAAATTTTGTGTATACGCTTTAAATGCAGCACGCAAACGCAATATCTGCACACTTTTTGTAACGATTAAATACCAGCTAGCAACTGACATCACCAATAAGATAATGGCTACAGTCATTGATACTACGCCACCTTTAGTGATAAATTCCAAACTATTAAATTCATACCCGTTTTGCATTTTTAAAACTCCTGTCTCTAACTTTTATAAATTCGTTTTTTTGATTCTGTGATTCCCAATTAAGAATTTTCAAGTGAAAACTTCACTGGCACTAATACATAGGCACTAATCGCTTGATTATTGCGTTTAGCTGGAATAAAACGCCATTTTTTTACAGCTTCCATGGCTGCTTGATCTAGCCTGCCTGAACCGCTACCAGCTTCCAATTGCACACTTTCAGCATCGCCTTTTGTTGAAACTAGTACACGTAATAACACCCGACCCTGCTCACCCATTCGACGCGAAGTTGATGGATATTCAGGCGCAGGATTATGTAAATAGGCTGCACCGAAGCGTGGCGGTTCTACAACAGGCTCTGGCTCAACTTTTGGTTGTGGCGACTCTGCGACAACTGGTGGCTTTGCCTCCACAACTGGCGCTATCGGTGTGGGCGGCGCTTCGGTGAATGCAATCACTTCTTTAGTTTCTGGTTCTGCAACAACTGGCTTAGGCGTTGGTTGTTTTTGCTTAACAATAGGCTGTTTTTTTACAACTGGCTGTGGTGGCGTTGGCACCAGCGGTACCACTTCCGGCTCAGGTGACGGACTATTGACCAAACTTACCACCATCGGCGGCATGGGCTGTTTAATCACTGGTAAGGTAGATTTTGCATTGACTAGCCAAACCACGCCAGCAACATGCACCAGTATCACTAAGGCCAACATTAAATAAGAGGCGTTTTGCTTATCCGCCTTGATAGACATAGAACGTTTTGGTACCAAATTTTGTATATTTGATTGGCATTCTGTTGCAGTTGAATAATCCTGCGATTGCTGGGTATTAACGACCAACTTTAAATTAGGTAGCATATTTAGCACAAGTTATTGACTGAATTACTTTATTATTTAGTTAAAATTAACTTGTCTTGAGCAGTCAGACGCAAACGATATTCGTGTCCCGCATGTTGAATCACCATTTCTCGCTCACCTGCAAATAATGCTTCGCTTGTGACAGATCTTGCTGCAGCGATTACTCCATTTTTAGCGTCGTTTTTATTAGTATTAGGCTTGGTATTGTTTAGCATAATAAAAATTCACCCTAAATTTTTTAGTAAGTTTATATACAAATACAAATGATAACAATTCTCATTTAATAAGTCAACACGGCAATCTTGTAACTAATTGTAAATATTGGCTGATTAAAATTAGTCACGCATTTTTTACCTTGTGATATATTCTTAAGGAATGTGATTGAGCTGAGCATTAGTAAAATGAGGTAGTAATAATGAATGCCGACTATAGTGATAAGAAACCGAGTCACCATGTACACAGTGACCACGAAGCAAAGAGAATGCTTGCAGTGGAGCGCTATGAAATTTTAGATACCGCACATGAATCTGATTTTGATGATTTAGTAAAATTAGCTGCGATGATATTTCAGGTGCCCATCGCAACGGTAACCATTATGGATAGTCATCGCCAATGGTTCAAAGCTGCTGTGGGTATGACTGTTAAAGAAACCAGCAGAGAAATCTCTTTTTGCCAACATGCATTAGATCTCAATACCTCGCTTGTGGTAGAAAATACCTCAAAAGATGATCGATTTTCTAGTAACCCTTTAGTATTAGGTGAGCCATATCTTGGATTTTATGTAGGCATCCCTTTACATAACTCCGAAAATCTAACCATTGGTACTTTTTGTATTATGGATAGTAAGCCCAGAGTATTTACCTCAATTAATCTTGAAACGCTGCAAGTGCTCGCTAACCAAGCAATGAAATTACTGGAGCTTCGCGCAGAGCGCAACAAATTAAGTAAATTGAATAATGAGCTAGATTTCATCAATAACGCGCTGATTGAAAGCGAGCAACGCTGGAAATTTGCGTTAGAAGGTGCAGGTGATGGTGTTTGGGACCTAAATATCAACACCAAAAAAATGTTCTTTTCAAAAAAATGGAAAGAAATGTTAGGTTACGGCGGCCAAAAGTTAACCAATAATTATGCAACTTGGCTTTCACTTATCCATAAAGATGACCTCTCTAAATTTTTGCAGGCACTCAATAATAGTCTGCACAAAAAAAGTGACACCTACACGGTAGAGTATCGGTTGCTTTGTAAAGATCAAAGTTGGAAATGGGTATTAACTAGAGGCATGGTGGTGGCATGGAATGATGATGGCACCGCACAAAGAATGGTAGGAACGCACAGCGATATTTCAAGTATTAAAAAGTCTGAGGAAATCATTTGGAAGCAGGCCAATTTTGACGCATTAACAGGCTTACCAAATAGAAGAATGTTTTTTGACCAACTTAAACATGAAATCAAAATAATGTCGCGCACCAAGGCTATGTTTGCCCTCATGTACATTGATTTGGATGGTTTTAAAGCGGTTAACGACGATTTTGGGCACCATATTGGTGATGCGTTATTAGTTGAAGTTTCAAATCGCGTGAATCATTGCATTCGGGAATCCGATGTTTTTGCAAGACTAGGCGGCGATGAATTTATCATCATCGTCACCGGTTTTGAAACCACAAGCTACGTTGAAAAGATTGCGGATAAGATTTTGCAATCGATGAATCAAGCATTTATTTTTGATGATAATGACATCAGCATTTCTGCCAGCATCGGCATTTCAATTTATCCACAAGATGGTGAAGATGATGAAGTCTTAATCAAAAATGCTGATAGCGCGATGTATGCTGCTAAATCAAAAGGTAAAAATTGCTGGTCATTATTCAAATAAGCTCAAATTAAATAAGCTCCAATTAAGCCAAGCCTAAGCTACTCACCTATAATTTTCACAAGTACACGCTTTTTACGTCTGCCATCAAATTCACCGTAAAAAATCTGCTCCCACGGCCCAAAATCTAATCTGCCCTCTGTAATCGCCACTACGACTTCACGGCCCATCACTTGGCGCTTCATATGCGCATCGGCATTATCTTCACCCGCATCATTATGGCGATAACTGCTTACTGGTTCATGTGGCGCTAAACGTTCTAACCATTGCGTGTAATCATGATGCAACCCACGTTCGTCATCATTAATAAATACACTGGCGGTGATGTGCATCGCATTGACCAATACGAAGCCTTCTTTTACGCCACTTTCTCGCAAACACTCATTCACTTGCTCGGTAATGCGAATAAATGCAACGCGTGTAGGGGGGTTAAACCATAATTCTTTGCGGTAGCTTTTCATAATATTCTCCAAATAATAAGCTTATTCTAGCACCTCACAAAACGATGTAGCCAATAAAAAAAGCCTCCGATTGGAGGCCTTTTTAGGAATGATACGTTAGCTTTTCACTTCAACTTCATGCGTAAAGGCTTTACCTTCATTGTCAGTCGCCGTCACATCTAATTTACCTGGCGCATCTGGCACAAAGTTGAATTTAAAATAAGGGTCTTCACTAGTCCCTACGCCCACATCAATGGTCATTACAGGTTTGCCATTATAGGTAAAGGCAGCTTTATTAATATAAAAAGCTGGCACATAACCTTGTGACACTAAATCGCGCTGTAGACCAGTGCGCATTGGGTGTTTAATATTAAATATAGTAGAAGCGGCGCTACCTATTTTAACGGGATCTTCAACACGTAATTTGATTTTTCCAGCCGATGCACGAATCGCCGCATCGTCACCATCCACCGTACCACCACAGCCACCAGCCGCACGAATTGCGCGCGTAGCACCATAAAGTTTACCATCGGCGGTCTCACCGACTAAGTGTACGAAAGCATCTGTTTCAAAACGAATGCGCGTGGCTAGCTGAAAGTTACCTAACATATCAGTTAAATGATAAGTCGCAGTGAGTGGAATCGGGTTTGCATCAACAATGGCATAAAGTTTTTTAATCACCACACCATTTGCTGCAGCGTTATCAATACTATAAGTAACTGGCACCTGCGCACCACTTTCAGCACGACGTGGCGCATCTATCTTGATGAAATCCACTTCTTGAATATCACGTTTCGCAAAAAAAGCCTCTCGCACCACAGGCCATAATTTAGGGTCAGGCTCTGCCCATGCTTGAGATGTCATCGCTAGCGCAAGGCTAGACCCAACTAATAATTTCACTAAAAACTGATTGGTAATTTGTTTCATTTTAATTATTCTCCAAACCCACATTGACACAGAATCACTTGTACTAACGCATTCAATAACAATCCTGATAACGATTCTACAAGTATCAAAACATCTATATTTTATGACACTCACTATAATTGTATGTGACAGCAGTCACACTGGTAGATTCAAAACAGTTTTAAATTCAAAAGCACTATCACTTCCGTCATTCCCGCATACGACTTCGCAAGTGCTTTAGCACTTAGCGAATCGGAGTACCCATCTGGTGCGTAGGCGGGAATCCAGTTTTCGTGAATATTCACAGTTTGTGAATATTCCAACATTCATGAGCATCATGTTGACTGGATAGCAGCCTCCGCTGATATGACGTTAATTACTGGTATTACATTGGTTAAAAGTCAGGCGGATTAAAATTCAGCTCGATACCATTACCCGCAGGGTCTTTAAAGTTGATTTGACGCACGCCGTTATTAAGCGAGCGCGTGGTGTACGGTATTTGATGTGTTTGCAAATGCGCCTCCATCCCTCGCATATCCGTGCAGGTAAACGATACATGATCGTAAGTACCGTTCACATGTAAATCTGGCTCGCCCACTCCCTTATTGTATTCGGCAATATGTACCACATCATTATCACCAATATACAACCAAAAACCGTAGCTAGTAGTCGCTATACGCGGCCCGACTTTTAAGCCGACAATGTCGCAATAAAAATCCCGCAACACATGCATCATGTCGCGATTCGCACGGAGGTTAATATGGTTTATTTCGGTGACTGGCATGGTATCGATTAACTTTCGATAAATAATTATTCGTAAGTAAAGAAATCAACATCTATAGCTTTTATATCATATGTAGCTTTTACGTATACACCAATATTATGCTCTATCATTAATTGTGCTAAATACTGCCCATCAATTAAAACTAAATTTAACGCTAGATTCTTAATATAATTTTTAGCTATGCTGCTATAAGTGGAGGTTGTGACAAAAATTCCTTTTATAGCACCTTGCCCGTGTAGAGCACCTACAAATTTCTGTATTTCTGGACGGCCAATAACTTTTTTCCATCGCTTGGCCTGGATATAAATTACATCAAGCCCTAATCGATCGCGATTTATGATTCCATCAATACCCTCATCGTGTGTTTTCTTTGTCGTGGCTACAGAATTGCTAAAGGCGCCGCCGTACCCCATTTTCACTAATAATTGCAATACTAGGCGTTCAAAAAACTGAGGTGTATTATTTTGTATATTTTCAAGCAATTTTTGTTTCAATGCATCGTTAATTCTATTGTAAGAATTTTTCAACAAGTCTTCATCAGTTGCCGGTCGAAAAATGCCACTAAAATTAGGATGCTTATATTCATGAAACGAATACAATGTATCGCAATTATATTGAGGCCTTAATGTCTCAATCTCTTTTACAGAAACTCTTGTTTTTAATCCCATTAGGCCTTGCTTAGTAATTTTCCATTGATCTCTGGTTGGACTTATCAAAAAATCTATTTCTTCTAAAATGGATAGAGCCCACTCCAAACAATTACTGAATAAATACTTATCTCCTTCAGGATTTAATCTATATTTTTCTTCTTCTGTTAGTTCAAATTTTGTAGCTATCTTCTCAAATATACTGGCACACGAATGTAACTCTCTGTCCATAAGAAGATTGAGCACAGGCAATAGCAAAACATCATAAGTTGGTATGGCCACCGATTCAGCTTGCCAAATTTTGTTGTCTTACGCGTATATGTAGTTCACGCAACTGTTTCTCATCCACCTCATTCGGCGCATTCGTCATCAAACACTGCGCACGCTGGGTTTTAGGGAAGGCAATCACATCACGAATTGATTCTGCACCAGCCATTAAAGTCACTAAACGATCTAGACCGAATGCTAATCCACCGTGTGGAGGTGCGCCATATTGCAAAGCATCTAGCAAGAAGCCGAATTTTTCTTGCGCTTCTTCTTTGCTGATTTTAAGTGCGTCAAACACTTTAGATTGAATGTCTTGTTTATGGATACGTACTGAGCCACCGCCGACTTCCCAGCCGTTTAATACCATGTCGTAGGCTTTTGAAAGTGCGGCACCTGGGTTAGATACAAGCAAATCTTCATGACCATCTTTTGGAGCGGTGAACGGATGGTGTAATGCAGCCCAACGATCATTTTCTTCATCATGTTCAAACATTGGGAAATCAACCACCCACAATGGCGCCCATGCACGGCCATCTACATGACCTTTATCGTGACCGACTTTTAGGCGTAATGCGCCTAACGCTTCGTTCACGACTTTGGTTTTGTCTGCGCCAAAGAAGACGATGTCGCCATTCTGTGCGCCTGTACGGTCGATAATCGCTTGTAATGCAGTCACGTGAATGTTTTTAACGATTGGGCTTTGCAGGCCTTCTTCATTTAATTTAGTGATGTCGTTAATTTTGATATACGCCAAACCTTTAGCGCCGTAAATTTTTACGAACTCTGTGTAAGCATCAATCTCGCTACGAGCAATCGTAGCTCCGCCCGGTACAAGTAAAGCAGCCACACGACCACCTGCCATATTGGCAGCGCCTGAGAATACTTTGAAATCTACGTCTTTCATTACATCTGAAAGTTCAGTGATTTCTAACGTGACGCGCATATCTGGTTTATCTGAACCGTAACGTGTCATTGCCTCATGGAATGACATA
>JACMNP010000075.1 GCA_014378495.1 Methylotenera sp.
GGTACAGTCGGTGACATTGAATCATTACCTTTTCTTGAAGCAATCCGCCAAATGGGTTTTGAAGAAGGCAAAACCAACGCTTGTTATATTCATTTAACGCTATTGCCTTGGATTGCCGCTGCTGGCGAATTAAAAACTAAGCCTACACAGCACTCAGTAAAAGAGTTGCGTGAAATCGGTATCCAGCCAGATATTCTACTTTGTCGCGCAGATCGTAATATTCCAGATGAAGAGCGTAAAAAAATCGCTTTATTTACAAACGTAGCACCAGAGGCCGTAATAAGCGCGATTGATGCCGATTCAATCTATAAAATACCAGGCTTATTGCATGACCAAATGTTGGATGAGATTGTGTGCCATAAGCTTAATATTTTAGCTAAAGCAGCAGACTTATCTAGCTGGGAAAAAATTGCATTCGCACTTGAGAATCCTAAACATTTAGTGAATATTGCCTTTGTGGGCAAATATGTAGATTTAACCGAGTCTTATAAATCGCTTACAGAAGCGCTGATTCATGCAGGTATCCATACTGAATCAAAAGTAAAAATTCATTACATGGATTCAGAGGACATCGAAGCAAATGGTACAGATATTCTTGATGGCATGGATGCGATTTTAGTGCCAGGTGGCTTTGGTAAACGTGGTACAGAAGGTAAAATTGCCGCTATTGGCTACGCGAGAGAAAACAAGATTCCATATTTGGGTATCTGTTTAGGCATGCAGTTAGCCGTCATTGAGTTTGCACGAAATAAAGCAAACTTAACCGATGCTAACAGTACTGAATTTAATCCAGAAAGCACCCATCAAGTGGTTGGTTTAATTACTGAGTGGCAAGCCGCAGATGGTAGTGTGGAAACACGTACAACAGATTCTGATTTAGGTGGAACGATGCGTTTGGGCGCACAAGCCTGTCCAATTGTGCCCAATACGCTCTCTGCAAGTATTTATGGTACGCAAGTAAACGAGCGTCATCGCCATCGTTATGAAGTGAATAATCATTACGTTGAACAATTAAAAGCGGCTGGCTTAGTGATTTCAGCTAGAACGCCTACTGAAGACTTATGCGAGATGATTGAGCTACCGCAAACTGAACACCCTTGGTTTGTAGCTTGCCAATTTCACCCTGAATTTACTTCCAATCCACGCGCTGGTCATCCGCTATTCACGGCGTATGTAAATGCTGCTTTACAGCATCAAAAAACTTAATAAGGTTTAATCTAATGAAATTATGTAATTTTGATGTAGGTTTAGAGCATCCATTATTTTTAATTGCTGGCCCGTGCGTGATTGAATCTAAACAAATGGCCATTGATACTGCTGGTCAATTGAAAGAGATTTGTGCCGCTGTCGGTATTCCATTCATCTATAAATCTTCTTACGATAAAGCAAACCGTAGTTCAAACAAAACCTTCCGTGGTTTTGGCATTACTGAAGGGCTTAAAATCTTAGATGAAGTACGTCGCCAAATCGGTGTACCAATCTTGACTGATGTACACACCACAGAACAAGTGCCAGAAGTAGCAAGTGTGGTAGATGTGCTACAAACGCCAGCGTTTTTATGTCGCCAAACTGATTTTATTACCGCTGTGGCGACTTGCGGTAAACCAGTCAATATTAAAAAAGGCCAGTTTTTAGCCCCGCATGACATGCTACAAGTGGTGAATAAAGCTAAAGAAGCTAACGGCGGTGCAGATACTATTATGGTCTGTGAACGTGGCGCATCTTTTGGTTACAATACGCTAGTGTCAGATATGCGTGGCTTAGCGATTATGCGTGAAACTCATTGCCCAGTAGTGTTTGATGCAACACATTCAGTACAACAACCTGGCGGCCAAGGCGAAAAAAGCGGGGGCCAGCGCGAGCATGTGCCAGTGTTAGCACGCGCTGCAGTGGCAAGCGGTATTGCAGGTATTTTTATGGAGACCCATCCAGATCCTGCTAAGGCATTATCGGATGGCCCAAATGCTTGGCCATTACACAAAATGCAAGATTTGTTGGCGTTATTAGTGGATTTAGATAAATTGGTAAAAAAAGCTGGATTTATTGAGTCAACGCTGTAGATATTAGTTTAGACGTATTAATTTAATTAGACCTATTATTAAAGTTTAAGGAAAAGTGATGAGCGCTATTGTAGATATTATTGCCCGCGAAATTTTAGATTCACGCGGTAATCCAACTGTTGAAGCTGACGTATTATTAGAGAGTGGTGTCATTGGGCGCGCTGCAGTGCCTTCAGGCGCATCAACGGGCGCTAAAGAAGCCATGGAGTTACGTGATGGTGATAAAACTCGCTACCTTGGTAAAGGTGTATTGCAAGCGGTTGAAAATGTGAACACAGAGATCACCGAAGCTATTATTGGGTTGGATGCGGAAGAGCAAAGTTTCATTGATAAAACTTTGATTGAGCTTGATGGTACAGAGAACAAAGACCGTTTAGGTGCAAATGCGATTCTTGCAGTTTCCATGGCCTGCGCACGCGCTGCGGCTGAGGAATCTGGCTTGCCGTTGTATCGTTATTTGGGTGGTTCAGGCGCGATGCAATTGCCAACGCCAATGATGAATATTATCAACGGCGGTGCGCATGCGGATAACAGCGTAGATATGCAAGAGTTCATGATCATTCCAGCGGGTCGCCCAAGTTTTAGAGAAGCGTTGCGTTGTGGCGCAGAAGTATTTCATGCCTTGAAAAAAACATTACACAAAAAAGGCTATGCGACTACGGTTGGCGACGAGGGTGGTTTTGCGCCAAACTTGCCATCAAATGAATCTGCCATTCAATTGATTATGGAGGCTATTTCTGATGCAGGTTATGAGCCAGGCCGTGATGTATATTTAGGCTTAGATTGTGCAAGTACTGAGTTTTATAAAGACGGTAAATATCATTTAGAATCAGAAGGCTTGCAATTAAGCGCAGGCCAGTTCAGTGATTATTTAGCAACTTGGGTGGATAAATATCCAATCATCAGTATTGAAGATGGTATGAGTGAGTTTGATTGGGATGGCTGGAAAATTCATACAGACCGTTTGGGTAAAACTACGCAATTAGTAGGTGATGATTTATTTGTGACCAATGCAAAAATCTTACGTGAAGGTATACAGCGCGGTGTAGCAAATTCTGTATTAATTAAAGTGAATCAAATTGGTACGTTAACTGAGACTTTTCAAACTATTGAAACGGCTAAACGTGCGGGCTATACAGCGGTGGTTTCGCATCGTTCAGGTGAAACGGAAGATACGACCATTGCCGATATTTCAGTGGCGACTAATGCATTGCAGATTAAAACTGGTTCAATCTCGCGTTCTGAGCGCATTGCTAAGTACAACCAGCTATTACGTATTGAAGAAGAGTTAGGCGATGCAAGTAGCTATGCTGGCATGGCGGCGTTCTATCAGTTGTTTAAATAGTCGTTTTTAGATGAGTAGCGCTAAGATTGCCAGAATTTAATTAAGTGAAAGCCTTAACATTAATCTTTGTTATCTTAATTGCCTTGCTACAGTACCCGCTGTGGCTAGGCAAGGGTAGCTGGTTACGTGTCTGGGACTTAAATCGGCAAATCTCAGAACAGCAAGATAAAAATAATGCATTAAAAGCCCGTAACGATACCTTAGATGCTGAGGTGCGTGATTTAAAAAGTGGCCGTGCAGCCATTGAGGAGCGTGCCAGAAGTGAGTTAGGTATGGTGAAGCAAGATGAAGTGTTTTACCAAGTGCTAGAAAATACTATGCCTAAAGTGACTGCACCGCCAGCTAGTGCCACCGATAATCAAAGTCAAACAATAACGCCTGCAACAGACACGATTACTAAGGCAGCTTCTAACACTTTATTTTACAAACCTACTGTCGCTGATAAGCCTGTAACAACAAGCGATAAACCTAAGTAATTATTACAGTCTACTGACTCTCATCTAGTTGATACGGTAACGGTTTAATGATTAACGGAACATCTTTCCAAAATACATTATCTTGCGTCGCTTTCTCAGTATCAATATTTTCTAGTCTGCATTCAGCCAGCACATCATAGCCAAAGTTGATTGCAGGCGCACTGCGCACAATTTTACCAATAACCTGTTGATTATTATCGACTATATCATCACCTACTTCAGGCATCGTATCACTTGCTATATGAGCCAACTGTGTACGACGTTTTACTTTACCTAGGTAATGTGTGCGTGCGACTATTTCTTGGCCTGTGTAACAACCTTTTTTGTAATTTATCGCATTCAGTGCATCTAAATTTAGCATCTGTGGAACAAACTCTTCTTGTGTCTTTAAGATGATTTCAGGGATTCCAGCGTTAATCTCAAGCCACTCCCAGCCAGCAGCGCCAACTGGCTTGGCATTTTTTTTCAAAGCATTCCAAATAATAGGTGCATTGATAGCGTCACTAAAAATCTCATAACGCGGTATTGCCCCTGGTAGTCTCAGTAAAGCGCCATTGTCTAAGCTGACTAATGCATAATCATTTTCTGGTACTTCGGTAAATAAAGATTTAAGTAGCTCGGGTGCATTACTACCATTCAAACCTATTTTGATAATAGATTCTGAGACATCAGTGATGACTACTTTGCTGCGCATCACATACATTTTTAAACGCTTACTAATAGACTCAATCAGCTCTTTTGGCATTTGTAAATGCACGTGATCATAGTGCGTAAATGCTAAAAACAATGCCAACATACGGCCTTTTGGGTTGCAGTAAGCAGTGTAGTGCGCATGATGACCATCTAATAACTTAATATCATTAGTCACTTGGCCTTGTAAAAATGTCTGCGCATCTGCACCCTCTAACTGTAGTAATCCAACATGAGACAAATCACATATTACGGTATCATTGTGCAGCGCCAGATGCTCAGCAGTGGCGTTGCCGAAGTTAATTACTTTATTATTTTCAATGCCTATATCAGCCGATGATTCTTGAAGAAATTGCTGCCATTGTTGCGTGTGCATGCTAACCTTTGCTTAAATATCTAATTACTTACTTTTTTATCAATGACTTTTTACAGGATTTCTTATAGTAAAGATGAAGCCAATACACCTTAAATTCAAGCCTTCAATCACATTCACAGCATTATTTTCATTAATGATTGTAAGTGCTTGCTGTATTGTAATGCTGCTAGCAATCGCTAGCCAAATTAAATTTATACTACTTGCGCTGATTATATCGATAGGCTCATATGCTGTGCTCAAACATGGCTTAAGGTTGCTGCCAAGCGCATGTCTTGCACTCAAAATAGATATTAACAATCAGCTAAAATTAGTACGTAAAGATGGAAAAATATTAGAGGTGAGCGTACAAGAAAATACCACAGTGACGCCATATTTAACTATACTCAATAGTCAAATTAAAGAGCGTTCATGGCTTAATTCTTTATTTAAGCAGCATCTAGTTATTTTCCCTGATGCAGTGGATACCGAGCATTATCGGCAGTTACGGGTTTGGTTGCGCTGGGGATACCAACGCAACCGTCAGTCTGAATCGCAATAGCTAGTATATTTAGAGGCCAATAGCTAAGTTCTGTTAACTAAATACTAGGCTTTGAAGTATCAGCTTTTATTGATTGAAGTGGCGGCTCTACGTTTACGATTCAATAGATTGCGCCATTGCATACTCAATTCTTTTAAAGGATGTTTTGGTGTGTAAGCTAGTATAAACAATATGCCAGCTAAGCTCGCCAATATCCAACGTATTTCAAATCCAGCTTTATCTCTAC
>JACMNP010000007.1 GCA_014378495.1 Methylotenera sp.
ACTAAGGCATCACCAGACACATCATCAGCTTGCACAGTTTCGCTATCAGCTTGTGCACGTAAGCTGCACATGAGTAAAGCAGCAGTAACGCCAGCGAGCAAACGGCTTTTCAGCATGAAATTATCACAGTGATAATGGCTGATTTTGTTGCAGTGTTGTGTGATGAATTTGAAGGCACGGGTATATAGGCAAACGGTTTTATTTTATCAATGATAAAATCTCACAAATTGCACTTTTTGGCAATCAATAAATCGTAAATCATCTTGTTTGAAATGTATTTTAGGGATGATTTACGCATCAGTTAGGTAATAGTATTTTATATCACATTGGAATAATGCTTTGGATAAAAGACAGCAACAACTAGAACATTGGCTCAGTACTATATTAGTCGGCATTGAGTTAAATAATACAGCATCAAAGGTAGATTTTACACTGACAATAGCATCGGCGGATGCAAGCTTTAGGCGCTATTTTAGAGTACATTTACCGAACGCCTATTTAGGTAATAGCACCTTAATTGCAATGGATGCACCACCGCCTCACGAAGATTGCACGCCATTTGTGAAGGTTGCTGAATTATTATTAGCAGCTGGTTTGAATGCGCCTAAAGTCATTGCACAAGATTTACAGCAAGGTTTTTTGCTACTAAGTGATTTGGGAGATGATACTTATTTATCGCAGCTTCAGTCTGAAAAAACATCTATTCTTTATGGCGATGCCACCAATGCGCTGATTAAAATGCAGCTTGCCAGCAAGCCTAACGTATTGCCGATGTATGACGATGCGTTACTCACACGTGAGATGCAGTTGTTCCCAGATTGGTATGTAGTTAAGCATTTAAATGCTTCATTGAATAATGATCAGCAAGCAGTTTTAAATAATACTTTTGCCATACTGAATCAAAATATATTAGCGCAAGGGCAAGTTTATGTGCATAGAGATTATCACTCGCGTAATTTAATGATTACGCAGCAGAATAATCCTGGAATTTTAGATTTTCAAGATGCGGTTTACGGCCCCATTACTTATGATTTGGTTTCATTATTAAAAGACGCTTATATCAGTTGGGACGAAGAGGAAGTCATTGATTGGGCTGTTCGCTATTGGCAACCTGCTAAAAAAGCTGGTTTGCCAGTATCGGATGATTTTTCAGAGTTTTATCGTGATTTTGAATGGATGGGTGCACAGCGACATATAAAAGTATTAGGCATATTTGCTAGGCTTTCGCACCGTGATGGTAAAGATGGCTATTTAAAAGATATGCCCATCGTAATGGCTTATTTGCGTAAAGTGTGTGAGCGCTATGTGGAGTTAAGGCCTATGCTGAGGTTGCTGAATCAGCTGGAAAATGTGAAGCCACAAGAGGGCTATACTTTCTAATGAAAGCGATGATTCTAGCCGCAGGGCGCGGTGAGCGCATGCGGCCTTTAACGGATCACACACCTAAACCTTTATTGCAGGTTGGCGGTAAGCCGCTAATTGTTTGGCACATAGAAAATTTAGCAAAAGCCGGCTTTAAAGAGATTGTCATTAACCATGCGCATTTGGGCGCCCAAATTGAATTTGCATTGGGTAATGGTGCTCAATGGGGCTTGAGTATTCAATATAGTCCAGAAGTATTAGCGTTAGAAACCGCAGGTGGAATTGCAAATGCGCTAAATTTGTTAGGTGAGCAACCATTTTTAGTTGTGAATGGCGATACATTTATGGATATAGATTTTGGGTTGCTTAAATTCGCGCCTAGCCACTTAGCACATTTGGTAATGGTGAATAATCCACCACAACATTTACAAGGTGACTTTGCTTATCAAGATGGAATGCTAGTGAGTGAAGGCGAGCCAAAGCTGACTTTTTCAGGTGTGGGCATTTACCAGCCTAATTTATTTGCAGCAATTGTGAGAGGTCAACCAGCTAAGCTTGCCCCTATATTGCGAGATGCCATCGGTAAGTGCTTAATATCTGCAGAGCATTTTCAGGGTGTGTGGCACGACATTGGCACCCCAGCACGCTTACATGATTTAGATACAGAATTGAACCTAATGACTAAAAAAGCCACAAAATAATGCATGATATTAATCTGTATTGTTAAAATAATAATCAGTTGATAAAACCAAAAAATCATCAAAAATTTAAAAATGAATACTATTAAATTTAACGTAAGCGAATTCAACACTAGACGACAAAAACTCATGGTTACTATGCATGAAGGCATTGCTATTATTCCGACTGCGCCTGAAGCGATTCGCAATCGCGATAGCCATTATCCTTACCGTTTTGATAGTTATTTTTATTATTTAACTGGTTTTACAGAGCCTGAATCGTTGTTGGTGTTAATCGCGGGTAATGTTTCAACTGGCGAGCCTCCCAAAAGCATTCTTTTTTGCCGCGACAAGGATATAGAGCGTGAGATTTGGGATGGTTTCCGCTACGGTCCTGAGGATGCAATGCAAGCGTTTGGTTTTGATGAAGCCTATAGTATCAATCAATTAGATCTAATCGTACCTAAATTGCTGAGTAATCAAACTAAACTATTTTATAGCTTAGGTGCCGATATTCAGTGGGATGCTCGCGTAACTGCTTGGTTAAATGAGGTGCGTAATTTAGCGCGCACTGGTATTGCAGCACCCGCTGAGATTGCAGATGTACGTCAACTTGTCGATAATATGCGGCTCACCAAATCGACATTTGAGATCGACTTGATGCGCCGCTCTGCCAATATTGCCGCCGCAGCACATAATCGTGCGATGTTAGTAACAAAGCCGTTGAAAAAAGAATATGAGATAGAAGCAGAGTTTTTACATGCGTTTTATTCCAGCGGTGCACAAGCACCAGCCTATACAAGCATTGTTGCAGGTGGTGCTAATGCATGTACATTACATTACAACGCCAATAACTGCGTACTAAATGATGGTGATTTATTGCTAATTGATGCAGGCTGCGAGTTAGATAGCTATGCCTCTGATATCACCCGCACTTTTCCTGTGAACGGAAAGTTTAGCGCGCCGCAAAAAGATTTATACGAATTAGTGTTGAATTCACAACTAGCTGCAATTGAAGCAGCAAAGCCAGGGAATCATTGGAATGCACCGCACGAGGCCGCACTTGATGTTTTAGTACAAGGCTTTATTGACTTCCAGCTATGCAAAGGTAGTAAAGATGCCGTGTTGGAAAGCGGCAGCTATCGCCAGTTTTATATGCATCGCACAGGTCATTGGTTGGGGTTAGATGTGCATGATGCAGGTGATTATAAAGATAAAGCTGGCAACTGGTCGCTACTCCAGGCAGGTAACACACTTACTGTTGAGCCTGGCTGTTATGTGCGGCCTGCTGATAACGTGCCTCAGCATTTTTGGAATATTGGCATACGCATAGAAGATGATGTGTTGATTACTGCTAATGGCAATGAAGTGCTGACTAAGAATGCCATTAAAACAGTGGTTGATATAGAAGCATTAATGAGTAGTCAGCATTAATATTTGATATAAATTACATTGACGCAAATTAAAGATAATATTTTAGTTGTTGGTGGTGGGCCAGTAGGTTCTGTATTAGCCTTGTTGCTAGCGAAGCAAGGCTTGGCCGTTACGGTGCTGGAAGCACGTAAACAAGGCGCATCGCATACTGATAATAGAGCATTGGCATTATCTTATGGAAGTAGGCGCTTACTCGAAAAACTTGGCCTATGGCAACAGTTAGTGCCACATGCTACAGCAATCAATACCATACATGTATCGCAAAAAAATAGTATGGGCAGAACATTATTAAAAGCTAGCGATTATCAGCAAGAGGCACTTGGCTATGTGCTTTCTTACGG
>JACMNP010000076.1 GCA_014378495.1 Methylotenera sp.
AATCGCGGTATTGTAGTAAACGATACCATGCAAACTTATGACCCACGCGTATATGCAGTAGGTGAGTGCGTAGCGCATCGTGGTATTTCATACGGCTTAGTTGCGCCATTGTTTGAAATGGCAAAAGTATGCGCGACACATTTGGCCAATTTTGGTATTGGCTTATATAAAGGTTCAGTGACGTCTACCAAACTCAAAGTTACAGGTGTTGATTTATTCAGCGCAGGGGATTTTGCTAGCGGCGAAGGTGCGGCAGATGATGGCCGCGAAGAAATTGTTTTGCATGATGCCGTTGGCGGGGTTTACAAAAAACTCGTTATAAAAAATGACAAAATCATTGGTAGCGTGCTTTATGGGGATACCGCGGACGGTTCGTGGTATTTTCAAATGCTTAGAGATGGCAAAGCCATTCATGAGATTCGTGACCACTTATTATTTGGTCAGGACTCATTAGGCAATACTGGTCACTTAGGGCAAGACAAAGCCGCAGCCATGACCAATGAGATGGAAGTGTGCGGCTGTAATGGCGTCTGTAAAGGTACGATTGTTAAGGCTATTCAAGACCAAGGCTTATTCACCATTGACGATGTAAAAAAACAAACTAAAGCGGGTTCTAGCTGCGGCTCATGCGTGGGCTTAGTTGAACAAATTTTAGCTTCAACTTTAGGTGGCGGCTATGCACCGCCTTCAACTAGTAAAGCAATCTGTGGTTGCTCGGATAGAAATCATGAAGAAGTGCGCAAAGAGATTCGCACCCATAAATACTTAAATATTCCAGATGCTATGAAAGGTATGAGCTGGCGCACGCCGAATGGCTGTGCGACTTGCAGACCAGCACTCAATTATTACCTCATTTCTACTTGGCCACACGAGGCGGTAGATGATCCGCAATCGCGTTTTATTAACGAACGTGTACATGCCAATATTCAAAAAGATGGCACTTATTCAGTAATTCCACGTATGTATGGTGGCGTAACAACGCCAGATCAATTACGTAAAATTGCTGACGTTGCTGATAAATATGCGGTGCCTATGGTAAAAGTCACTGGTGGCCAGCGTATCGATTTATTAGGTGTCAAAAAAGAAGATCTAGTTAATATGTGGGAAGACTTAGACATGCCTTCTGGCTACGCTTATGCCAAGGGTATCCGTACGGTTAAAACCTGCGTGGGTAGTGAATTCTGTCGTTTTGGTACACAAGATTCAACTGCAATGGGTATTAGAATCGAAAAAGCGTTTGATCATATGTGGTCGCCGCACAAATTCAAATTTGCAGTATCAGGTTGCCCACGCAACTGTGCTGAATCTGGCATTAAAGATGTAGGTATTATTGGTGTGGATTCTGGCTGGGAAATCTACGTAGGCGGTAACGGCGGTATTAAAACCGAAGTCGCTCAGTTTCTGTGTAAAGTAAAAACTGATGATGAAGTATTGGAGTATTCAGGCGCATTTACCCAAATTTATCGTGAAGAAGCCCGCTATTTAGACCGTACCGTTCATTGGATTGAGCGTGTAGGTTTAGAGTATGTGAAACAACGCGTATTAGAAGATGCTGAAGGTCGAAAAGCGGCTTATGAGCGCCTATTATTTGCATTACAAGGCGCTGTAGAACCGTGGAGTGAACGTGTACAAAAACGTGCGCAACATAAAGAGTTTGAGATTATTTCGGTATAAAAATCCGAATCATTGTTTTCGCAAATGCTTTGCGATTGTGCGAACTGATTAAAAATATTAGAAGGAAGTTTCATGCAAAAAAGTTTCTGGCAAGCAGGTCACAAACCTACGTTGTTTTCAGCGTTTTTATATTTTGATTTAAGTTTTATGGTGTGGGTATTATTAGGCCCATTAGCTGTGCAAATAGCCACGACACTATCTCTCACGCCTGCACAAAAAGGCTTAATGGTGGCAACGCCGGTGTTAGCAGGCGCACTATTACGTATTGTGATGGGTGTATTAGTCGACCAAATTAAACCAAAATCCGCAGGTTTAATTGGCCAAATAATTGTAATTTTGAGCTTATTAACTGCTTGGCTACATGGTATCGAAACTTTTCAACAAGCGTTGATGTTAGGTATCGGTTTAGGGTTTGCCGGCGCAGCATTTGCGGTAGCGTTACCACTAGCAAGTCGCTGGTATCCGCCAGAGCATCAAGGTACCGCATTAGGTATTGCTGGTGCAGGCAATTCAGGTACTGTATTTGCAGCATTATTTGCACCAGGGTTAGCCGTAGCTTACGGTTGGAATAATGTATTTGGCATGGCGCTGTTTCCTCTGGGCATTGCTTTAGCCGTGTACCTAATTTTTGCAAAAGATAGCCCTGACACGCCACCTGCTAAATCGTTAAGCCAGTATGTTGCGATACTAAAAGACAAAGATGCTTGGTGGTTTATGTTTTTTTACAGTGTTACTTTCGGTGGATTCGTCGGTTTAGCTTCATCACTCACCATCTACTTTAATGATCTTTACAGCTTAGGCCCAGTAAAAGCAGGTTACTGTACAGCAGCTTGCGTATTCGCGGGCTCACTAGTTAGGCCGATTGGCGGCATGATTGCCGACCGTATTGGGGGCATTCGCACTTTACTCACCATGTACGCCATTGCTGCTGTGCTGTTATTTGTCATGAGCTTCGGCCAACCGACTTATCAACTTGCATTAGCTATCATTATTCCAGTAATGGCAGTATTAGGCATGGGCAATGGTGCTGTGTTCCAATTAGTACCGCAACGCTTCCGTAAAGAAATTGGTGTCATGACAGGCTTAGTAGGTATGGCTGGTGGTGTAGGTGGTTTCTACTTGGCCGCCAGCTTGGGTTACTTTAAGCAAGTTTCAGGCAATTACCAAACCGGCTTGATAATCTTTGCAGGCTTAGCAGTATTGGCGATGATCGGTCTAGCTGGCGTAAAAACCAGATGGCGTACTACTTGGGGCAGTGCTACAGCCACATCTGCAAAAGTGTAAACTAGACGGATGTCGCTACAATTTGAGATTGGCCAATCTAGCCTTGTCGGTCCGCGCACGCGTAATGAAGATTATGTTGGTGTAGTCACACCAGTTAACGAGCAACTGAGCGTTAAAGGGGCTTTGATTGCAGTAGCCGATGGGGTAAGTGGCAATGCAGGTGGCGGTGAGGCTTCTGAAATGACGGTACGGACTGTAAGTTCTGATTACTACGCCACTCCAGATACTTGGGAGCCACTAGCCTCGCTAGACAAAGTACTTACTGCCGCAAATCGCTGGTTGATTGCACAAGCAAACGCCAACCGAGACATGGCTGGCATGGCAACCACGCTGTCATTATTGTTATTACGTGGTCAACGTTATTACTCTGCACATGTAGGTGATACTCGGATTTATTTACTACGTGATGGCATATTAAAACAACTGACTACCGACCACGTGTGGGACAGGCCTGACATGCGGCATGTATTAAAGCGTGCTGTGGGTTTAGACCAACATTTATCAGTAGATTTTGGTGAAGGTGCGCTACAAGTTGGTGACGTATTCGCGCTCATGAGTGATGGCGTTTGGGATGTATTAGGTGAACAAAGCATTCATAAAGCTTTAGGACTTTTTGATAGCCCGCAGATGATTTGCGATCACTTGACTAAGACTGCGATAGAAAAAGGCGGTAATGATAATAGCACCGCTGTTGCAATTAAAATTACACAGCTAGGTGAAGATACGCTTTCAGAGTTATTAGCTGGTGGTAAGCATTTAGGCTTACCTAATAAATTAAGTATCGGTGAAGTCATCGATGACTTTGAAGTGGTCGATATTTTGTATGAATCGCGCGCTAGCTTGCTTTACAAAGTACGCCATGTGAGTAGTAAGCAACTATTTGTATTAAAGACTTTGCAACCATTGTTAGCAACAGATATTGATAGCAGTAACGGTCTGCTGAATGAGGAATGGCTGGCAAAGCGTGTAGTTTCGCAGTACGTGCCGCAAGTGTTTCCAGTATCGGTAGAAAAGCGTAGCAAACTTTATTACATTATGAGCTGGCATGAAGGTGCAACCTTGCAGCAACGCTTAGATAGTGGTCATCATTTTACCGTAGCGGGTACGGCAAAAATTGGGCTAGATATGATGCGCGGCATAGGCGCATTGCATAGGCTTAATATTGTGCATAGAGATATCAAACCAGATAATGTGCATCAAGCCAGTGATCAGCGATTGCGTATTTTAGATTTAGGCGTAGCGTTAAGTAGTGGCGTTGGCACGATTGAAGCGATGCAAAATCCTGGTACGCCTAGCTATATGGCCCCTGAACTATTTGATGGCGAAATTGCAACGCCGCAAAGTGATATTTATGCGGCAGGCGTTACGCTTTATCACTTGCTTACGCGTAAATATCCGCATGGCGAGATAGAGCCTTTTCAGCATCCGAAATTTAGTGCGCCAACGCCGCCAACGCGATACAGGCCAGATATTCCATATTGGCTAGAAAACATCATATTAAAAGCAATTGCAAGAGATGTGAAGACAAGATTTGAAACTGCAGAAGAAATGTTAATTGCACTTGAACATGGAGAGTTAAAGCCTATTTTAGCCCCTGCACGCACCCCTTTGATTGCACGGGCAAGATTGGTGAAATGGCAGTGGCTTGCAATATTCTCGTTAATTGTAAATTTTTTATTGATCTATCTATTGGTCGTTTCATGACGTATTAAATAACGTCATCAATCGCTAATTGATTAAATGTAATGTGAAGGTAGGACTGTAATGAGTAACTGGGTAAAAGTAGCGCCATTTGAAGATATCCCTAAATTAGGTGCGCGCGTTGTACGGACAAAAGATGTTGAAATCGGTGTGTTTCGTTTAGAGGATGATCGCATTTTTGCAATTAATAATGCCTGCCCGCACAAAGGCGGCCCACTATCAGAAGGTATTGTGTACGGTGATAAAATCGCCTGCCCGCTGCATTCATGGAAAATCAGCTTAGTGGATGGTAAAGCAGAAGAACCTGATGAAGGCGCAGCGGCCTGTTTCAATACTAAAGTTGAAGATGGTTTTGTTTATTTAGAACTTAAAGACTAAACTTTAGAGATGATGTTCATGTGGTTTGCAAGCGTAGTAAATACAAGCGTGGTATATAAAAGTGATTAAAGAAACAAAAAGTACCTGTTGTTATTGCGGCGTTGGCTGCGGCGTCATCATATCTAGTCAAAACGATAAGATTATCGATATAAAGGGCGATGTCACCCACCCTGCTAATTTTGGTCGCTTGTGCACCAAAGGCTCAACGCTACATCTCACCGCTAAACTTGATAATCGCTTACTTTATCCAGAATTACGCACTCAGCGTGGAGCACCTAGAGTGCGAGCTACATGGGATGAATCACTAGATTTTGTGGTTGAAAAATTCGCTAAGACCATAGAAACGCATGGTCCAGATAGCGTCGCTTTTTATATTTCAGGCCAGCTATTGACTGAAGACTACTATGTTTTCAACAAGCTTGCCAAAGGCTTGATTGGCACTAATAACGTTGATACCAATTCGCGGCTTTGCATGAGTTCTGCAGTCACCGGTTACAAAGCGACCTTAGGTGCAGATTCGCCACCAGCCTGTTACGAAGACATCGACCACACAGAGTGCCTGTTTATTGCAGGCTCTAATACTGCCTTTGCACACCCAATCATCTATCGCCGTATTGAAGATGCGAAAGCTAAGAATCCAAACTTAAAAATCGTAGTGGTAGATCCTCGCCGTACGGATACCGCGCAAGCTGCAGATTTACATCTTGCGATTTTGCCAGGGACAGACGTTGCCTTATTTAACGGTATGTTGCATGTGATGCTATGGGAAGGCTTGCTGGATATGGCTTTTATCAATGCGCATACTAACGGGTTTGAAGCACTGAAAAATACAGTACGTGAATACACACCCAAAATGGTGTCCGATATTTGCGGCATCAAAGAAGCTGATATCATCACTGCCGCTAAGTGGTTTGGCACAGGGCCCACACTCTCTATGTATTGCATGGGTTTGAATCAATCGATTCATGGTACAGATAAAAATGCCGCGCTTATCAATCTGCATCTTGCGACTGGTCAAATCGGCAAGCTAGGTGCTGGTCCCTTCTCACTCACAGGTCAACCCAATGCAATGGGTGGGCGTGAAGTGGGCGGCATGGCGAACTTAATGTCCGGTCATCGTGATTTAGCTAATGCTGAGCATCGCGCAGAGATTGCTAAGTTTTGGGGTGTAACCAGCGTACCTGAAGTTGCAGGGAAAACTGCTATTGAAATGTTTGATGCAGTAAAAGATGGCAGTATTAAAGCCATTTGGATTGCTTGTACGAATCCTGCACACTCGATGCCAGACTTGAATAACGTACTAAAAGCCTTGGAAACCGCTGAATTAGTCGTTGTACAAGATGCTTACAATAATACTGATACTAATCATTATGCCGATGTGTTGCTACCTGCCAGCACCTGGGGCGAAAAAGAGGGCTCAGTCACCAACTCTGAACGACGTATCACGCGCGTGAATCCTGCTGTACCTCCACCTGCAGAAGCTCGCCATGATTGGGCGATTATGGTGGATTTTGCACAGCGCTTAGAGAAAAGACTAGCTAAAAGCACGCATCTGTTTCCTTACACGACTACGGAAGAAATCTTCAATGAACATCGCGAAACAACCCGTGGACGTGACTTAGACATTACCGGTCTCACTTACAGCCTGCTCAATGAAAAAGGGCCGCAACAATGGCCGTTTTTAACGGGCGACACTACCGGTAAAGCGCGTTTATATGCAGACGGTATCTTCCAAAAACTAGATGGAAAAGCGCAATTTGTTAACGCGGTTTACAAAGGGACTGCGGACAAAATAGATGCGCGCCATCCACTACATTTACTCACCGGGCGTTTGCGTGACCAATGGCATGGCATGAGCCGCACAGGCACAGTCGCACAGTTATTTAACCATGCTGAAGAGCCAGTAATCAACATTAATGCTGATGACATGATGCGCCGCTCTATTAAAAATGGCGACCTCATCAAAGTCAGTAATAAGCGTGGTAGCTTAATATTGCCTGCACAAACTTCCAATGAGGTGCAACCGTCACAAACCTTTATTGCAATGCATTGGGGCAGTCAGTTTATGCATGGTTTAGGCGTGAATGCCTTGATGCCGCCTGCATTCGACAAGACTTCTAAACAACCAGAACTCAAACATACTGCAGTTAAAATTGAGAAGCTTGAACTACCTTGGCGCATGACAGTGATGCGTACGATTCAAGACTTAGCGATGTTACAAAAAGTGCGTAATTTAATGGCAAATTTTGAATATGCTAGTTGCGGATTATTCGGCCGTGACACAGAACGCCATGCGGGTATGTTGATTTTACGTGCAGCTAATGGGGAAGCGCCAGAGGTCTCATTAATAGCCGAGATTGACACCATACTTGGTATGACTGACGATATGCCGCTACTCCATTATAATGATGCAAAACGGGGCATTAGCAAACGAATTTTGGTTGAAAATAACCCTTCCAACAGCAAGCCAGAAGTGACTGGAGTTCGATTAGTCGGTGAAATACTTGCGGCAGATTGGCTTAAAGACGTGATGAGCACAGGCGAATTTAGCCCAGAATTACGTCGTTGGGCCTTAGCGCCGCTTAGCTCACCACCAGCAGGTCAGCGTAGTCGCGGTAAAATCATTTGTAATTGCTTAGATGTTGCTGAAAATGACATTATTGATACGATTCAACTTGGCGCGGACCTAATTACACTTCAAAGTAAATTAAAATGCGGCACTGAATGTGGCTCTTGTGTCCCAGAGTTGAAGCGACTCGTACAAATGCATGCTAAGTTTTAAGTACAATATTAGTAAAAATATTTCTCAGAAAGATGTGATGAAAAATAACGATTGGTTTTTAATAAGTTTGGTTAGTGCAGGCCTATTTTGGACGCTTACAGCATCAGCTGAACCCGAATCTAAGGATGTTGTAGCAAAAACTTCGCAAGGTGATCAAGTAGTGTTACATGCTAATGGTCGTTGGGAGTTTATTGATACCAAGAAAGCAATTGAGGCTAAAGAAATTGCGTTGCAATTTCCTGAAAATCAAGGTTGCCCATCTGGAATGCAAGGTGGCTTTCTAGGTTTGGGGCGTTGTATACCAGTGGGTGACAAAGAATATAATCGGGGCTCTATGACTGGCAAGGGCAGATAAACATCAAATAAGTGAGTGGCGCTATTTTTTAGAGTAAACCACGCTCAACAAACGATAGAGTGGCATTCCCAGCAACAATAAAATGGTCTAGTACCCGAACATCCACTAATGCTAAAGCTTTCTTAAGTTCAGTCGTAATCATCTCATCTGCCTTACTCTGTTCTGCTACCCCTGACGGATGATTATGCGCAAATATGACTGAAGCCGCATTATGATGTAACGCTCTTTTAACGACCTCTCGTGGATAAACACTAGTCTGGGTAAGCGTGCCAGTGAACATTTCTTCAGTGGTAATGATTCTATTTTGTGCATCTAAAAACAGTACCATGAATACCTCACGCGTTAAACTGCCTAATTTTAAGCACAAATAATCACGCACTTGCTTGGGCGAGCTCAAAATATCTTTGACTTGCATTTGCTCATTGAGAGCTCGACGGCTCATTTCAAATATAGCTTGTAACTGCGCATATTTACTAGTACCTATGCCATGCACTTGGATTAGCTCGTTCAATGGTGCGGCGAATATACCATTTAGACTGACGAACTGCGTGAGTAAATCACGGGCTAAATCTACAGCACTTTTCCCTGTTACGCCTACGCGTAAAAAAATAGCGAGTAACTCCGCATCAGATAACGCTTCTACACCCAGCTCCAGCAGTTTTTCTCGCGGGCGTTCACTTGTCGGCCAATCGGTAATCGCCATTCATTACTCCTCTTTTTATGAATCATTATTTTAGCCAGCCTATTTCACGTGCAGTACTTTTACCTATGATTGTTTGCTCTAAACTTTTAGGTATTTTTGCCTTACTTTCACTAACAGGGACTCGTCCGCCCATTAATTCCGCAAGACTTTGAGGGTAACGCGGCAGTTTATCAGGCTCAGCATAACCATCTGGGTAAATGGGCAGTGTATTCCTTAAATCATATTTATCAGTTGCGTTTAGTGTATGTAGTAGTTCGTGTGAAAGTATCACCAAGTTTTGTTTGTTATAGTCACTATCACCAAATAAATTGACACGTCCTATTCGACCCTTGTTTAAAGCAACCGAGTGGCTAAGTCTAGGGTGGCTAAGAGGATCGTAATATAGTAAATATAGACGAATATCTGGCTTAACATTCACTTTCGGGCTATTCAGCCATGCAAAATACCTAAATTTTAAACTCCAAATAATAGTATCTAGTACACTACTATCAACAGGTGGTGGAGGTGGAGTATTCATCACTTCAGCGCCTAACTCTAACTCAATTGGATGGCGTAAGCCTAGATGATAAGGCTCAGCTTCCTTCGCAAAATATTCAGCCACACCTGCAAAATCCTCACGCGTTAAAGTATGTAAGTAGGCACTCACTTTCATACTACTATCTACATTGACTGGATAAACGGCTACATACAAATTATGCTTCCAAGCTAAATCCGCTTTATCTAACCAAGTCTGCTGTACCACCGTTGCTAATATTAACAATAGGATGATGACTCTAATTTTTTTCCACATTACTTGGCTTTCACTCTCATACTTAAGTTTAAAATTTAGCGAAATCTAGTGTTAAATGTCACTAGATTATGCTGCATTAACATCGCAACAACTAGCCTACACAATATGATGGGCACAAGGTCAATGTAACAAACTTAAGGTCATGTTAAACTTACTATCACTGAAGTTTTAAACCAATATTTTCATCATATAAAATTTACCATGCATCCTGTGCAAAAAAACATTTAATGCAAAACAAACATCTAGTTTTAGGGATTACTGGCGGTATTGCCGCTTATAAAGCGGCTGAACTAGTACGCTTATTAGTTAAAGCTGGTATTGATGTACAAGTAGTGATGACAGCGGCTGCCTGTCAATTTATTACGCCTGTCACTATGCAAGCGCTTTCTGGCAAACCAGTATTTATTGATATGTGGGATAGCAGCATCGGTAATGGTATGCCGCATATTGAGCTATCTCGTGTAGCGGATGCTATTTTAATTGCCCCTGCCAGCGCAGACTTTATTGCCAAATTAGCGCAAGGCCGTGCGGATGATTTGCTCTCTACACTCTGTTTAGCGCGGGGTTCTGATCAAAAGGCATGCCCATTGTTAGTAGCACCTGCGATGAATAAGCAAATGTGGGAGAACCCAGCGACGCAACGTAATATTCAGCAACTCAAATTAGATCAAATTCTGGTACTAGGCCCTGACGCTGGCGAGCAAGCTTGCGGTGAAATAGGTCTAGGTCGCATGTTAGAACCAGAAACATTATTAGCTTTAGTGAATGCTCACTTTACACCTAAGCTATTAGCAGGCAAACGTATACTGATTACGGCTGGTGCTACGTTAGAAATGATAGATCCAGTCCGTGCTGTTACCAATTTAAGCAGTGGGAAAATGGGCTATTCATTAGCGAAAGTAGCCCATGATATGGGTGCTGAGGTAACCCTCATTAGCGGTGAAACTTCACTTACCGCTCCTATAGGTATTAGGAATATTGAAGCCAAAAGCGCAGCTAATATGTATACAGCCGTGATGGAACACATAATAACACAAGATATTTTTATTGCCGTAGCAGCCGTAGCAGATTACTCACCAGCAACATCAAGCGAACAAAAGATTAAAAAAAATGCGGCGGCACTCACATTAGAACTCCAGCGTAACAAAGATATTTTAGCTGAAGTTGCCATCTTGCCAAATGCGCCATTTTGCGTAGGATTTGCAGCAGAAACTGAGCATCTAATTGAGTATGCCTCACAAAAACGTAGTGCAAAAAAATTACCATTGATTGTCGCTAATTTAATTAGCGAGAGCATGGGTAAAGACAATGCCAATATCACATTAATTGATGACGCTGGCACACATGCGCTACCCTTTGCTGATAAAACCACGCTTGCGCATGAAATCTTAGTTCACATCAGCAACATGCTAGCTAATTAAGCGATGTATACTTTTACCAATGCTTTAATTAAAAAAATAGTTAACCAGAAAGTGATGAAATGAGTTTAATTGTAGATCTTAAAATTTTAGATAGTCGCTTACATGAACAAATGCCAGCTTATGCCACGGCAGGCTCTGCAGGGCTAGATTTACGCGCATGTATTGACGCTAGCGTTATTTTACAGCCTGGTGAAACCACGCTTATTCCTACTGGCATGGCGATACATTTAGATAACACTTATTATGCGGCTTTAATTCTACCTCGCTCGGGTCTAGGCCATAAGCACGGCATTGTATTAGGTAACTTAGTTGGATTGATTGATTCTGACTATCAAGGTCAGTTGATGGTGTCATGCTGGAACCGCGGCAGCACTGCTTTTGAACTTAACCCCATGGAGCGTATTGCACAGCTAGTGATTGTACCCGTTGTACAAGCCGAGTTTCATTTAGTGGACGATTTTGATGCTAGCGAACGAGGTGAAAACGGTTTTGGCAGCACCGGCAAACATTAACTGATGTAGATTTAATAGTTAATTGAAGTATTTTTCATATTAACTACTTTATTTAACAGTTAAAACATGAATATTATTGATATATCTCTTGAGAATAAATCAGTTTTCGTACTATAATTGCGGTCTTTAGAAAAAAGTGAATGTTTGGAGAATAACCATGGCACGTGTATGTATGGTAACAGGCAAAAAGCCAATGGTGGGTAACAATGTTTCTCACGCTAACAACAGAACAAAACGCCGTTTTTTACCTAATTTGCAAAATCGCAAATTTTGGGTTGAGAGCGAAAACCGCTGGGTAAGCATGCGTATTACTAACAATGCGCTACGCACTATCGACAAAAACGGTATTGATTCCGTACTTGCTGGTATGCGTGCTGCTGGCCAGAAAATTTAGGAAGGCTGAAATATCATGCGCGAAAAAATTAAATTAGAATCAAGTGCTGGTACAGGTCATTTCTATACCACTACTAAGAACAAACGTACTATGCCAGGAAAAATGGAAATCAAGAAATTTGATCCAGTGGTTCGTAAGCATGTATTGTACAAAGAAACTAAACTTAAATAGATTGAGATTTATTGATTTATGTAAGTAATAAAAAAGCCCACGTTGTGGGCTTTTTTATTAGCTATC
>JACMNP010000077.1 GCA_014378495.1 Methylotenera sp.
ACCCATTTCGCATACATCTCTACGTAGCTTGCAACTTAAACCGATTTTATCGTAATTAAATTCTTTAAAAAATCGTAAAAAAGTACGCTGCAATGCTGCCGCAGTACCCTCTCCACCCAATGCAGTAATATTTTCTACTGCACGTTGTGATATTTTTTTAAGATGTGTACCTTCACTAGTTTTGATAGAGGCATCTAAATATACTGGCTTCCAATTTTCCAAGGCCATATTTTTAACATCTCCATCCAGCTTTCCTTCAATATCACCAAAACTAAATGTGCGCGTTAAATCGCCAAGATCTAGGTTGCGCATCGTCAAATCTGCATTTAAGCGTGGCACTACGCCTAATGGATCATCAATTTTCAAATTATTCATACTGATAATGCCGCTAAAAACACTAAAAGTCATCGCGCCATCCATGCTTAGCTGTTTATTAGCATAAGTGACTAATGGCACTTGCCCAGAGATTTTTCCCTGCATGCTAGGCCAACCCAATGATTGACTGAAATCACGCATAGAAATTGGCTTTAGCTCCATGCGCAAATGCCAATACCAATCATCGCCTAAGCGTGCTGCAGATACATCCGATAAGTTAAGAGCACCATCTAATATGGGTAAGGTAAGTTGCGGTGTAGTCAATGCAAAGCGGTTAATTTCAGCATTTAAGTGGGTGTCGCCTAGCGGCATTTTTAGCAAATGCCCACTTTTATAACTGAGGTTAAGTGTTTTTACCTCGTCATAATCCCATGGCAAATGTGCATTAATATGTTTAAACGCAAACTTTCCGTTTTTGTCTTCAATATTAGCATCTCTTAAATTCAGCTCAAAACTAGTCGGCGATAAGTTTTTAATCTCAAACTGCCAGTCTGCTTTACCAGATACCTCCATATTACCGAAAGCAGATTTCTCAGCCATAGGCTTTAAAAAAATCGCATAAAGCCCAGCAAAATCGACATCATTTGCACTGACTTTAATATCTTCAACCACGTTCGTTTTGAAATTGATTTGTGCGCTAGCGGTCATCTTACCGACTTCACTCACTAGCAGGCTTGCATTTTCGACAGTAAGCATAGGCTGCTTAAAAGTACCATTAATCGCAAATGAGTTACCCGCTTTACCAAAGTAAAACGGCTGCCAAAATAACTCGCCTTGCGTCCAGCTAATTAAGCCATTCCACTGCCAAATATCATTGATACTTTTAGCTGCAAGCTTAATTTGGCCGGTAAGTTTCTCACCTGCATGTAATCCTGCTTCATCAGTAAAGTTAGCCCCTTCAAATAAAATATCTGCTGAAAAATCAGAAGGATAACTCACGAAATGAATAGAAAACGGCGCTTTGATTTGCTTCGAAGTAAAATTGCCGCTAACGCAATCTGCTTGGCCGATTTGTTCAGTATTGAACCGCTCACACTTTAAATCAAATGGTGTAAATTCTTTCTCATTCGTTGGTCTGACTTCAGCATGTAACTTAAGCGTTGGCTCACTGCCTTTCAGATCTACCTGAAACTGCGCATTTTTTAACTGACCAACTGGCGCATCTACCGCGCCAACTTGAATTTGAATGCTACTAATCGCCATCGCCTGCTGGCAAAACAGGCTAGCTAATGCAAGCGCAACGATTAATATGGAACGAAGCATTTAAGCGGGAAATACTCCTGTAGATAAATAACGGTCACCACGATCGCAAACAATAGAGACGATGACTGCGTTTTCTACTTCTTTAGATAATTGCAAAGCCGTATAAAGGCCGCCCCCACTTGAAATTCCGGCAAAAATACCTTCTTCAGTCGCTAATTTACGTGTGGTATTTTCTGCATTCCGTTGGCTGACATAACGCAGTTCATCAACGCGTTTAGCTTCAAATATTGTGGGCATATATTCAATTGGCCATTTACGAATGCCTGGAATTTGCGCACCGTCTTCAGGCTGTACACCTATAATTTTTATATTAGGATTTTGCTCTTTTAAATAGCGCGAAACACCCATAATGGTACCAGTGGTACCCATACTGGCGATGAAATGGGTGATTTTCCCATCGGTATCGCGCCAAATCTCTGGTCCAGTGCCTTCATAATGCGCCAAAGGATTATCTGAATTACCAAATTGGTCCAACACTATCCCTTCACCTTCCGCTTGTAACTTCATTGCTACATCGCGCGCCAACTCCATGCTGCCATCTTTAGGCGTTAATACTAGCTCTGCGCCATAAGCCCGCATGCTTTGACGGCGCTCTATGCTTTGATTGTCAGGCATCACTAATATCATTTTATAACCACGCATGGCTGCAACCATCGCTAAAGCAATGCCAGTATTACCGCTAGTCGCTTCAATAAGCGTATCGCCTGGTTTAATCTCGCCGCGCGCTTCGGCGCGCATGATCATGCTGTAAGCAGGCCTATCTTTTACTGAACCTGCAGGGTTATTACCTTCGAGTTTCAACAAAATCGTATTGCTGGTATCACCTGCCATACGTTGTAATTTAACAAGCGGTGTATTGCCAATAAAATGGTCTATGGTTTTTAAATTCATGTTAATTTAATAGTTAAGCTATTTTTCTGAAAGTTATTATTCAAGGTTATTATTTTAAGTACGTTTAATTAAATATAACGCATACACTGCAAAGCCAATAAAGCTGATCAGCGCTAATTGTGGCAGGCTTAATCCCAGAAAGGTCCAATCAATAGCGGCACAATCGCCTGTACCGCGAAAAACTAAAGTGAGCGCTTTTTGTAACGGAAAATTATCAAACATATAATCAAACCCAACGCCGCAGTCTGCAATCATCGTGTCGCGGTGCGCCTGCAAATACCAATGTCTAATCGCTACACCAACACCGCCTAAAGAAGTCAATACTAATAATAGTGCATAAATTTTTCGTCCTAATTGCATAGGCTTTTGTATGGCAGCGGCTAAAAAAATCAAACCTAAGCCCATAAATACCATACGCTGTGAAATGCATAGTGGGCAAGGCTCTAAATGGTATTTAGTTTGTATCACTAAGGCTAGACCCACCAAACCAAAACTAGCGATAAACCCTAAAAAATAGCCAGTACGACCACTGAATAATTTACTACATAATTGACGCATCATCTTATTTAACACCTATAATAATTAGATAGATTGTAACGGATTAAACGTATTTTGAACGAGCAAAACAAGCTAGATTTTCATAGTCAACCACCCGTCAGCCAAGACTTAAGTCGCGATGAGTTAGCTCGTAGTGACTTAAATCCTACTGACTTGAACCGTAAAGTAATGACTGTCAGCGAGCTGAATCGTTTAGCAAATCAAGTACTCACACAAAGTTTTCCACTATTTTGGGTGTCTGGAGAGGTATCTAACCTTACGCGTGCAGCAAGCGGTCATTGGTATTTTTCACTTAAAGATAACAAAGCACAAGTGCGTTGTGTGATGTTTAAGGGGCGTAATAGCTATATAGATTGGACACCAAAAGAAGGTGACAAAGTTGAAGCGCGCTGCAACGTTACGCTTTATGAAGCACGTGGCGAATTTCAACTCACTGTAGAATTTTTACAGCGCGCAGGCTTGGGAGTTTTATTTGAAGCCTTTGAAAAACTAAAACTCAAACTGCAAGCTGAAGGCTTATTTGATAGCCAATTAAAAAAACAACTCCCTATCCATCCTAAAAAAATTGGGATTGTGACTTCGCCAGATGCTGCAGCACTTAGAGATGTATTAACTACACTCAAACGCCGTATGCCGAGTATTCCAATTGTAATTTACCCAACGCCCGTGCAAGGTAAAGGCGTAGCAACATTAATAGCCAATGCCATTAACCAAGCAAATTTACGTGCAGAATGTGATGTATTGATTATTTGTAGAGGTGGCGGCAGTATCGAGGATTTGTGGCAATTTAACGAGGAAGTCGTCGCTCGTGCCATCGCAAATTGTAATATTCCAACCATAAGTGGTGTAGGCCATGAAACCGATTTTACCATTTGTGATTTTGTTGCTGATACACGTGCCGCTACACCTACAGCTGCCGCTGAATTAGCAACGCCATCCCGTGAATCACTACTTAATTCACTCAATGTGTTAAAGAATCAACTTACTAGAAATATGCAGTATTTATTAAATCAGCGCGCGCAATCCCTAGATTATCTCGCCCGCAGATTGATTTCACCCATACAACATATTGAGCAACAAAAATCTCGACTCGCTCAAATTTCATATCGATTAAATAGTAGCCTTAATCAACAATTACACACTAAACAGCATAATTTAATTAGATTAAGTCAAAATCTACAACACCTCAATCCACAGGCAGTGCTCACACGTGGCTATGCGTTTGTGCAAAATACATTGGGAGAGATTGTGACCTCAAGCCAACAATTAAAAAGTGGTGATGAAGTCACGATGACTTTTAATGTTGGCTCTGCGGATGCCATCATTAGCAAGCCTAAGCCTTAGGTAATATAAGCTTAGTTGAAGATTTTTAACAAGTTATGGCCTAAGTTTAATCAAAAATATATTGGTTAAGTGTTTAAGTTGATTGATAATGCTAATCTCACAAAAATTAATTTTCAAATTTTAATGTCAACTCCTAATGGCAATAAACCCAAGCTCTCTGCACTCACTTTAGCCGCATTAGGCGTAGTATTTGGTGATATTGGCACCAGTCCTTTATACACAATCAAAGAAGTGTTTTCAGCTGGTACACATCCAGTGCCACTCTCTGAAGCCAATATGTTTGGCATATTATCGCTGATTGTTTGGGCGTTAATTATGGTTGTATCCGTTAAGTATGTTGCGTTTATCATGCGTGCCGACAACCGTGGTGAAGGTGGCATCATGGCGTTATTAGCGCTTGCCAGCCACAATGCTGGAGATAATGTTAATAAGCAGCGCATTATTATGCTACTGGGTATTTTAGGTGCCTGTATGTTTTATGCAGACGGTATGATTACCCCTGCCATTTCAGTGCTATCAGCGGTTGAAGGATTGGAGATTGCTGCACCGATGCTAAACCCAATGATATTACCGATTACCTTAGTAGTCTTATTCATACTATTTTGGGCGCAGAGTAAAGGCACCGCATTAGTCGGTGCTTTTTTTGGCCCAATTATGCTGTTTTGGTTTGGCACTTTAGCCTATTTAGGGATACAAGGAATTTTACAAAATACCGCTATTTTACATGCACTTAACCCCATATATGCCGTACATTTTTTTACTGTTAGCCCATGGATAGCCTTTGTAGCACTCGGTGCAGTAGTATTAGCGGTGACTGGTGCTGAAGCTTTATATGCAGACATGGGGCACTTTGGCCGATTTCCCATTCGGCTAGCTTGGTTCGGCTTTGTATTGCCAGCATTAATTCTTAATTATTTTGGCCAAGGTGCGCTCATCTTAAAAAATCCTGAAGCCGTACAGAACCCATTTTTTTTACTAGCGCCTGAATGGCTACTTTTTCCACTGATCATATTAGCCACCATGGCTGCCGTCATTGCCTCTCAAGCGGTAATCACTGGTGCGTTTTCTGTATCCCGCCAAGCTTTACAACTTGGCTATCTACCACGAATGCATGTCGAGCACACTTCAGAAAGCCAAGAAGGCCAAATTTATATACCCCGTGTCAACTGGGGCTTAATGCTAGCCGTTATGATACTTGTGTTAGGGTTTGAGTCATCAGGCAACTTAGCAGCAGCCTACGGCATTGCCGTCACGGGTGATATGGTAATCACTACCCTACTCGCTGGTATTGTGTTCCATAACATATGGGGTTGGAGCAAACTTAAAACTGGCGCATTAGTGACGATGTTTTTAATTGTAGATGTCGCATTTTTTAGTGCGAACGTATTGAAAATACCTGATGGGGGCTGGGTACCATTAGCCATTGGCATTGTGATTTTCACATTGATGCTCACATGGAAAACAGGTCGCAGTATTCTATTTTTACACATGAAAAATGAAGCTATGGCGCTTGATCCATTTATTGAAGCCATTGGCGCACACCCGCCA
>JACMNP010000001.1 GCA_014378495.1 Methylotenera sp.
GACAGGACCTGTAGCACCAAACACGCTGATTACTTTTCCAGTTAAAGTCTCATTGAAATTTTGTTTTAAATGAAATTCTACTTTAGCAATCATTGCTGCAGCTGTCGTAAAAGCGCCTGAAGGATCAGCAAAGATAGAGCAAGAAAAAGGCGCGAACATCGCACTTTTCGACTTATCTAACATTTGCATAGCAAGATCAACATCACGCCCGCCAATAAATAGTGCTTCACGCTTTATGCCTGAAGGACTACGCGAAAAAATCGCATCCTGCGTCAGCCCAACCACCTCTTCCAGCGTGACATTGGTATAAGGCATTACTTTGTCAAAACCCGCGTCATACGCCATGTTCACATCAAACGGGCTAGCGTTTTTAGCAGGGGTGATTAAATGTAGAATGCTTACTTTTTCCATATTAACTAGGGCTTTCCATATCAAAGGTATTGTCTGTGCTTTTATTTAAAGCTTATTAGTATTTAAAACTTATTAGCGCTTACTTGAGCGCCATGATTACAGGCGCTGCATATCATCCAGCTTAATACTTCATCTGTAAATTTAGTTTTAAGCTGTTGTAAATGTGTTTGAGCTTCCTGCTCGCTTTCAAATACTGCAAAACCTGTTGGTCCCCAAGAACTTTGTCCAAAACAAGCCACGCCATTTGCTTCTAAATGTTGCAATACTGCACCTACATGTTTGCTTGCGTAGCGGCCACCTTGCGCAGGCGCAAAGTAATCACCTACATGTGCTTGCAGTGCCTGTATGCTGTTGCCAAATGCAGTTAAATCATGCTCAACTATGGCTGGCATGGCTTGCATCAATACATGTCGGCATAAATGTGCGGCTAAACTTTCAGAAAAAACTGGTAACTGACTAAATGCCATCAGCTCTTCATCACCATGAATACCTGGCTGGCTATTGTCTAATATTAACAAAATACGCCAATGCTCTGGAAAATCATAGCGCGCTAACAAAGGCGGTACTTTTGTAGTTAATGTTGAGCTTGTGTTACGTCCGCCGTCAATCAATAATCCTCCTTGATCAAACGCTGCAATACCAATACCAGAACGCCCACCTCGCCCTGTTAATTGGGCGATTTGTGCTGCAGTTAAATTCAAGTCATAGAGTTCGCTAGTAGCGCGGCCTATGGCTAAAGCCAGCTGTGTGCCTGATCCTAGACCAGCATGCTCAAGAATATGTTGTTGGATATCAAGGTTAATATGACCCTTAATCTCAAGTTTACTCATTAACTGCTGAGTCAAATTCAACGCGCGTTTGGATGATGTACCTGTCACCAACAATTGATCTGCAATACTTGCAGTAAGTTGAAGACTAGGTGTATTTAAACTTAGGCCTATACTGCCAAACTTTCTGCCTAAGCCGCCGTGTAGATCAAAAAAACCCATGTGCAATCGCGCAGTGCTTTTCACTGTGACTTGATTCAATGGATTATTTAACGCAGGCGTTGTCATCGGATTTTCATTTAGCGACATTTCACATTATTTCGTCATTATTTTTATTGTCATTGCTTAAAGCGAATGCTCATCATTCTAGCTGACAGGCCTTATTTTTAAAACGCTACTAAGGTGGTATTTGGGTGGTATTTGGCTAGTATTTGTAAAGGCACGTCACACTTGCAAGATTTTTATGCAAAAGTACCGAGTTTCAGGTGACAGCCAACCTATAATTAGGCAGAATAACTACTTATAAGAACAATCTAACATTTAATCATCTGTACTCACTCCTTTTAGAAGCTTTCATTGCAATAAAATGATAGTCACATGCAAAATTGTGAAGTGAATGATGACTTAAAAAAGCGTAGAGAATTTAATCACTTGTTTGAGCACCTGAGGAACTATATGTCAGTCCACGTTATTCCATTTGAAAACCTACGAAATATAGATGTCCCTTCTGTTGGCGGTAAAAACGCCTCTTTGGGTGAAATGATTTCTCAACTATCAGCAAAAGGCGTGCGTGTTCCAACTGGTTTTGCTACCACTGCTGATGCCTATCGTGAGTTTTTAGCACAAAACGGTTTAGACGCTAAAATCAACGCCGCACTTGATGTATTAAACGTAGACGACACACAAGCGCTTGCCATTTGCGGCAAGCAAGTTCGCGAATGGATTATGGATGCACCATTCCCAGAAGCGCTCAATCAAGCGATCGCAGAAAACTATGCAACACTTACCGCTAAGTCTGGTAACGGCGCAACGTTCGCTGTGCGCTCATCTGCAACGGCAGAAGATTTACCTGATGCCTCTTTTGCAGGTCAGCAAGAGTCATTTTTAAACATTCAAGGTTTAGACAACATTCTGCACGCGATTAAAGAAGTATTTGCTTCTTTATATAACGACCGTGCAATCTCATATCGCGTCCACAAAGGTTTTGTACATGCAGATGTTGCTTTGTCAGCCGGCGTGCAACAAATGGTACGTTCTGATATTGGCTGTGCAGGTGTCATGTTTACTATCGATACTGAGTCAGGCTTTAAAGATGTCGTATTTATTACTTCATCATACGGTCTAGGCGAAACAGTAGTACAAGGCGCAGTAAACCCTGACGAGTTTTATGTGCATAAGCCATTACTAGCGCTTGGTAAACCAGCGATTGTGCGCCGCACCATGGGTTCTAAACTCATCAAAATGGTGTTTTCAGATGCAACACAAGCAGGTAAAAGCACTAATACCATTGACGTAGACCCATCTGATAGCGACCGTTACTCATTATCCAATGAAGATATTTTAGAATTAGCACGTTATGCCATGACCATTGAAGCGCACTATGGCTGTCCTATGGATATTGAATGGGGTAAAAACGGCGTAGATAACAAACTATATATCTTGCAAGCACGTCCAGAAACTGTGAAATCACAGGAATCTGCAAACAACGTGACAGAAACATTCAAGCTGAATAAACACCAAGCTAAACCTTTAGTTGTCGGCCGTGCAGTAACACAAAAAGTGGGCGTGGGTCCTGTTAGAATCGTTTTAGATCCAGCGGATATGCACTTGGTACAACCAGGTGATGTATTGGTTGCAGACATGACAGACCCTAACTGGGAACCTGTGATGAAACGCGCAAGTGCGCTAGTGACTAACCGTGGTGGCCGTACCTGTCACGCAGCGATTATCGCCCGTGAATTAGGTATTCCAGCGATTGTTGGTTCAGTGAACGCAACAGACATTCTGCGTGAAGGCGAAATCGTCACGGTTTCATGTGCTGAAGGCGAGTCAGGTTTTGTTTACCATGGCGCACTAGAGTATGAAGTCAGTACACAAGCAACCGCAACACTTTCTACCGCACCATGTAAAATCATGATGAACGTGGGCAACCCAGATATGGCATTTGGTTTTGCAAAAATACCGAATGACGGCGTAGGTTTAGCACGTTTAGAGTTCGTTATTAACAACATGGTAGGTATACACCCTAAAGCGATTTTAAATTTTGATGCGATGCCAACTGCCATTAAAGCGACGATTAAAAATCGTGCACGTGGTTATGCTTCACCAAAACAGTTTTATATCGACAAGGTAGCAGAAGGCGTAGCGACAATCGCGGCGGCTTTCTATCCAAAACCAGTCATCGTGCGTACTTCTGACTTCAAGTCTAACGAGTATAAAAAACTAGTTGGCGGTGAGATTTACGAGCCAGATGAAGAAAACCCAATGATTGGTTTCCGTGGCGCAGCGCGTTACATGGCAGAAGATTTTAAAGAGTGCTTCGCCATGGAATGTACAGCCATGAAAAAAGTACGTGATGAAATGGGCTTAACCAACGTTGAGTTAATGTTGCCATTCGTGCGCACTTTAGATGAAGCTAAAGCCGTGACTGAAATCATGGCAGCGAATGGCCTTAAACGTGGTGAAAATGGTTTACGCCTCATCATGATGTGTGAGATTCCATCTAACGCATTACTGGCTGAGCAATTCTTACATTACTTTGACGGTTTCTCAATTGGTTCAAATGACTTAACACAGCTCACACTCGGCATGGATAGAGACTCTGGCATTCTGGCAGATGGTTTTGATGAGCGTAATGATGCGGTGAAAGTGTTATTAAAAATGGCAATCAATACCTGTAACCGCTTAGGCAAATATGTGGGTATTTGTGGTCAAGGTCCATCTGACCATCCAGACTTTGCTGAATGGTTAGTGGCTGAAGGTATACAATCAGTTTCATTGAATCCAGATACGGTAGTCGCAACATGGCAACGTTTGACTAAAAAATAACGTTTTATTAATACTGGTCAAAATAATATGCTACACCGCACCGTATTTTTTGTTTCAGACAGTACTGGGATTACTGCAGGCGCTTTGGGTAAATTACTTGAGCATTTTCCAAGAACGAACTTTACTCAAGTACGCCTGCCGTTTACTGATACTTTAGATAAAATCAAACTAGCGCAGGATGCTATTTTAGAAGCGACTGAACATGATGGCGGGAGGCCAGTGGTGATTATGTCGCTGGGCAACCTTACGTTACGTAATACATTAAAAGAATCTAACGCATATTTTATTGATCTATTCTCGGCGTTCATTGACCCATTAGGGTTAGAGCTTGAGCAAACACCACTCACAGGCTCTGGTATTGCGCATAGCATTATGGGCAGTAGCTACCATGATCGAATGGAAGCCATCAATTACACATTGAACCATGACGATGGCATGACCAATTCTGGACTTGAAGAAGCACAGGTGATTTTGATTGGCGTATCTCGTTGCGGGAAAACCCCAACCAGCATTTATTTAGCGATGCAGTTTGGCGTAAAAGCAGCAAACTACCCACTGATACCTGAAGATTTTGAGCGCGGGACGCTTCCAGAGATTTTACATAAGCACCTAGATAAAATCTTTGGCTTAACCATTAAAGCAGAACGTTTACACTCAGTCCGCAGTGAACGTAGACCAGATAGTTTCTACGCTTCATTAGACAACTGCCGTAAAGAAATTGCTACAGCAGAAGAACTAATGCGTCACTCATCAATTACTTGGGCAGACTCTACTAGCCGCTCAATTGAAGAATTATCTGCAATAATTTTGCAAAAAATTAGGAAACCTGCGAAATAAATTTTAATTTTGCAAAGTAATACAATATAGATGATGAAATATAGAGTGATGAATATAATGTGACTCAATCGATTCAATAAAAAAGGCGCTAATTAGCGCTTTTTTTATTAGCAGAATATTGGTAACCAACTATTTCAAGCTTGGTTTAAGTCTATCTAAAATTTCCGCAGAATCTGGTTTTACATCACTACTATAGGCATAGATATCTTTTCCGCCTGGCAAAATGACGTATTTATAGAAATTCCACATTGGTGCCTGACCAGTCTTTGCACTCAGTTGCTTGTAAAATGGGTTTGCATTCGGCCCTGACACAGAACTTTTAGTAATCATCGGGAATTTAACGGCGTAAGTGAGCTTACAGAAATCACCAATTTGCTTATCATTGCCTGGCTCTTGTCTGAAGTCGTTTGATGGAAAGCCTACAACTAATAGCCCTTTATCCTTATATTTGCTGTACAAACCTTCAAGCGCATCAAATTGTGGTGTAAACCCACATTTACTCGCAGTATTCACCACTAGAATAGGTTTATCTTGATAATCGCACAGATTAATTTTATCACCCTGTAACGTCACTAATTGGTGATTGTAAAGCTCAGAACAAGCGGCATTTGCCATGTGTGACGCCCCTAATAAAAAAACTGATAACAATAATTGCTTCATATAAACTCACTCAAAAAATTAATATAAATAGTTAATCACCAAAATTAACTTAATCTAAACTAAATCAAATTAACTATATTCACCAATGTGACTTAGGTTTTTTGTATTGGTTCTTAAATTACGTTGGCTATTGGTGTTAAACAATGCAACGGCGTTTGCGCCTCAAGCTCTCGCAACACCATGCAATAATTTAGTGCATGTAAAAAAACATTTTTCCGAAATTCAGCGTTTATTTTTAATATTATCTTGGTGCACGATAGCAGTTTAAGCTGCTTGGACACCAAGCTAACAAAACCTAACTTTAACAAAAAATATTATTTAAAATAATGACTTATCAGAAATTATTACCTATCGGATAGGTTTTTTTTATAGTAATTTTTCTAATAGTATAAGTAGGCTTATTTTTTGCTTCACTGAAAATATATTAATGATTTATTCAACTAGATAATTAAAACAATCTGATACAAATTATCACGCAATTTTAACAAATTTAGCGATAAATCTATGGAATAATGTCGGCCTTTTGTTAAAAGCTTTTCAAGATTTTTAACACTTTAATTATTGATGGAGAATATTTTGAAATTTACTTTTATTGCAATTGTACTAGCCGCATCATTTTCAACAACCACTTATGCATATCAGTGCAACACTGTGATGGGTGGTTGTCCAACAGACAGTACCCAAGCGACCTCTGCCCATATGAGATCTGATACTGGTATTAAAGTAGACCATACACCAAAGGCATTACCTGTAAAAGCCGTTGCTGCGCCTACTACGACTGGTACTCAGAATAAACTAGACAGCAAAAAAAGTAATGGCCAAGGTTTAATGCAAACTCTTAATAAAACGATTCTGAAATAAAATTAAGATTTAAGCAGCAGTGGTTAAGAGTAGGTCTTTAAAGATAGTGCTTGAAAAAATAGTGCTTGAAAAAAAATGATTTAAGCTCTGTCTTTAAAAATCTAGAGACTGCTGCAATGCTTGCACTTGCATATTAACCGCATCTCCCACGTTTAATTCACCGCCAATCATCACTCTTGCATTTACACCGCCATGCCCGCGCACGGCGTTGTAACCACCCTCCCATAGCAACACCTCCATGCGTGAGCAAGGTGCGCAACTGCCCGTGATTTCCAGCAATACTTCACCAATCTGCAGGTAATGGACTTGATGCTTAAATAAAGGCTTAATGGCTAATAAATTAATACCTGAAATCACTAAATTGCGTCTAAGCAAAGATGCCTCTAACGCTGGTAAACGCATTATTTTTGCGATTACATCTATATGCTCCGCCTGAATAAGCGTGACCTGCCTGTTGCTGGCTTTTACTGTACCATTTTTTGAGGCGATGCCACGCCTGTCATGTAGGAGACCAACATCAGCAATTGCTATAGTACGTCGCACCTCAATTGCAGCGACATGACGCGCTGGCCGCACAATAATAGCCTCCAGCTTACCTATTTGCGGCATCGTTTGGCTGATTGATGGTAATGTTTGTGGATTATCTTGCATTAGTGAGGTCACCTATTTATCAAACTCATTTTGACCGAATAGCACTTTGATTGCAGGCTAAATTAGCTATCCAGTAAACAGATTTTTTGTATTTATTCAGTCTAATATATACTGACTGGACTAATTGCTAAAAAGTTTTTGCAAACTAATGATCAAGATTGCGTCATGTTTTTTATGTGTTTTTCGCATATCTTTTAATAAATGAGTGTACCCATATTGTCCTTACAAACCATCCACAACTCTTTTTCTAGCATCTTCCAATATTCTAAATTGCAAGAAAATAAAGTGTTGGGAGCCATATGCTTTGTTGATGATTCAGCAGCTAAAGCTAACTTTGATATACCATCGCTTCAATTACAAGCCCCAGTTTTGCATGGAGAAGATATCAGCTGTGAGTTGTGGTTAATTCAACCGGCCTCATTGGTTGGTAACGTAATAGCCAACGGTAATATTGATAATATCTCATATCGATTTGATGACGACTTTTTGTTTGGGGTGATTAGCTTACCTGAATCAACACTTTCACAAAATGAAACCGATATATCATTACTGGCGTCGATTACTGAGTCTGCTTACCGTGAGATTTTTTCCTTAATGGAAGCAAACAACTATCCGCACGTATACCGTTTTTGGAATTATATGGCAGATATTAATGTCGTTAGTCAAGGGCTAGAGCGCTATCGCCAATTTAATGTAGGTCGTAAAAATGCTTTTATGGCTTGTAGTGATATTGCAGATAATCAGTTACCCGCAGCCTGCGCTTTGGGTATGGCAGTTGGCCCACTCAGCATCGCTTTTTTGCTTGGTCGCCAAGCGCCCATTGCGATTGAAAACCCTAGGCAAATCAGCGCTTATGAATATCCAGATAGGTATGGTCCACAAACCCCGAGCTTTTCTCGGGCAACTTTATTGAACGCTAAACAATCTGCATTTTTATTCATCTCTGGCACGGCTAGTATTGTTGGCCATCAAACATTGCATGTAACCGATGTATTAGCGCAAACTAAAGAAACGCTGACTAATCTTGAAGCAGTCATTGCGGAAGCGAATCGCATCTATGGCGAAAAGAGATTTGAACTACAGCACTTTTTTTTAAGAGTCTACATTCGCCATGTAGCGGATTTATCATTGATTAAGAATGAGATACAACGTCATTTAGGCAATACGATCAAAGCTGTTTATATTCAAGCCGATATATGCCGTAAAGAGCTACTGCTAGAAATTGAGGCGACATCTTGATGCATTTAAAACGCATAAAAATCAAATGGCAAGCATGTTAAAAAGCATCATCAAACCTATAATCACATTCAGCATCGAGGTATATGACTATCTAGTGTTATACCTTGGCTTATTATGGCTAGGGATATTAAGCCTGTGTTGGACTCTGGCCGCAACCCTACTTTACCCAATACTACCCAAACATTATGCAATTCACTTAGGCCGCTATGCCATCATGTTGAGCTTTCGTGCTTATCTTGCAAGTTTGAGTGCTTCAGGAAGATGTAGCTTTGATTTAACAGCGCTAGATAAATTACGTAACGAAACACCTTTAATCATTGCGCCTAACCATCCTTGCCTGCTTGATGCAGTGATGATTATTTCACGCTTGCCCAATGTCGCTTGCGTGATGAAATCTGAGTTAATGGACAGTATTTTTTTAGGTGCGGGTGCTAGGCTGGCTCGTTACATTAGCAACGAACCAATAAGACAAATGACCCTTGAAGCTAGTGATGACTTCAAAACAGGTAGCCATTTACTGTTATTTCCAGAGGGCACTCGCACGACGCAACAACCGATTAACCCATTAAAAGGTAGCATCGCACTGATCTCGCTAAAAGCACAAGTGCCTGTACAAACCATATTAATTGAAACAAACTCCCCTTATTTAAGCAAAGGTTGGTCATTGTTTCGGAAACCAAGCATGCCTGTAAGCTACAAAATAACTTTAGGTAAGCGCTTTGATCCACCAGAAAATAGCCATGACTTGATGACAGAACTCGAAGATTATTTCTTGCATGCACTGAAACCTACAACACAAAACTCAATACTTTCTTCAACTACGTCACAACATCAAGGCAAGTTTTGCCTGAACTCAAAGGAAACCACTTTGCCATGATGACTGCATCACCCAGCCATATCGTTCTTATCCCTAGCTACAATCCAGGCCCTAAAGTCTATGAAACCGTGCGTGCAGCCCGTCAATACTGGAACCCAGTATGGGTAATCATTGATGGTAGTACCGATGGCACAGCACTGACTTTGCGAGCAATGGCCTTAGATGATGCAGGGTTACGTGTGATTCATCTAGCGAAAAATAAAGGCAAGGGCGCCGCTGTATTGCATGGTTTAAAATTAGCTACCGCTGAAGGCTATACACATGCATTGACAATGGATTCCGATGGTCAGCATCCACCTGACTTGATTCCTAATTTCATGGCTGAATCTATCAAACAGCCCCATGCGATGATTTTAGGGTTGCCAATATTCGATGCCAGCGCGCCAAATATCAGAGTTCAAGGACGAAAATTGTCCAATTGGTGGGCAAATCTAGAAACCTTATGGGCTGGTATTGGCGACTCACTATTCGGCTTTCGCGTTTACCCAATAGTGCCTTTAATAAAAGTCATGCGCTATCAACCTTGGATGCGGCATTTCGATTTTGACCCAGAAGCCGCCATCAGACTAAGTTGGCGTGGAGTAAAAGTAGTCAATTTACCAGCACCTGTACGTTATTTCAGTACAGATGAAGGTGGTGTTTCGCATTTCCGCTACCTGCGTGACAACATACTACTCACTTGGATGTACACACGGCTGTTTATAGGCTTTGTATTACGACTACCCATGCTGTTAACTAGGCGTTTGTTAAGTCTATTTGGCAGCTAATCTCAGAGTTTTAATTCACTGACCAATGCAAAACCGTTGTTGCAGTGTCAAAAGTCTCCTATATTTAGCCTTTCAAACTTTTACTGACAACCTCAAACACATCATTAGAAAGGTTAGCGCTATCCATAATGGTTTGAAGTACATCTTTCATCTGCACCTGCAATGCTGGCGTATAACGTCTCCATTCCCGCAATGGGGTGACTTGCCTAGAGGCAATTTGCGGGTTAATCGCGTTCAATTCAATAATCGCGTCCCTTAAAATTGCATAACCTTGACCACTTGGATCATGGAATTTCACAGGGTTATTGATTGCAAATGCTGAATAGAGTGAGCGCACGCGATTTGGGTTTTTGATATTAAACTCTGCGTGATTACGTAGTTTTGCAAAATCATCGAATATTGCATCTCGGTTGGCAATGGCTTGCAGCGAGAACCATTTATCTACCACAAGTGGATAGTCTTTAAATCGATGATAAAAATCAGTGAAAGCTATGTCTCTTTCTGATTGTGTGCTGTCAGCTAAACACGTTAGGGCCGCGACACGGTCGGTCATATTGTCGGCATGGTCATAATGCGCTTTCGCAAGAGCGGCACACCCACTACCATTAGTTACAGTCAATAATTCAAGCACAGTATTTTGTAAGGCTCTACGCCCCATAGCAGAAGGTGAGATAGAGAACTCTCCGGTGTTACCATTCGCTTCATATAAGCGCAGTAACGCATCTTTATGGGTGCGTTTAATAGCGGTAAGAATATGCGTGCGTGCAACATCAATGGCCGCTGGGTCAATCACATCCAGTGTTTGTGTAATAGCGGCAATTGCGGGCAGCGATAAGGCACGTGCAAGTAGCGCTTTATCACCTTTATTTGCTATACCTTGATCAATGATGATTCCAAAATCATCAATAAATTGAGAAATATCAGACTCACCATCAGCCATTACACGTACGATAGTACGCAGTGCGATGGTTTGGCCTGCTTCCCATTTGTTAAATCCGTCAGTATCATTTAGCTGTAAGAGGCGTAGGTCATTGTCACTTAGATCTGTGGTCAATTTCACAGGTGCAGAAAAGCCACGCAAAATCGATGGTACAGGGCGCGTACTAACATTATCAAAGGTGAAGCTTTGTTCATGCTCGGTCATTTCAAGCACTTGCGTTGCATGCGTCTCAACCCCTTGCTCGTTAAGTAATGCAACAGCAACAGGGATATGTAAAGGCTTTTTATCTGTTTGGCCTGGCGTATCAGCCTGCGATTGTTTTAGCGTAAGCGTAAATTGATTCTGGGCTTGATCATATTGGCTAGAGGCTTTTAACGAAGGCGTGCCAGCCTGTTTATACCATAAGAAGAATTGCGACATATCGCGCCCTGATGCATCCGCCATGCATTGCACAAAATCGTCACAGGTAACAGCATGTCCGTCATAACGATCAAAATACAGATCAGTGGCTTTACGATACGTCTCTTCTCCCAGTAAAGTCTGTTGCATACGAATCAGCTCGGCACCTTTTTCATACACTGTCATGGTGTAGAAATTACTGATTTCGATGAAGTTATCGGGTTGCACTGAGTGAGCAAGCGGACCAGCATCCTCCGAGAATTGAAAGCGACGTAAGTGATCAACATCATCAATACGCTGTACGGAACGTGAATTCAAATCAGCGCTGAACTCATGATCTCTAAACACGGTAAGGCCTTCTTTCAGAGACAACTGAAACCAGTCACGACAAGTCACACGATTGCCAGTCCAGTTATGAAAGTACTCATGTGCAATCACGCCTTCAACACTCATAAAGTCTGAGTCTGTGGCAGTTTCTTGATGAGCGAGCACCAGCTTGGTATTAAAGATATTAAGCGAGGTATTTTCCATCGCGCCCATATTGAAATCACTCACGGCCACGATATTAAATAAATCGAGTTCATACTCACGGCCGTATTTCTCTTCATCCCAAGCCATGGATTTTTTCAGAGATTGCATGGCATGGTCACATTGCCCCTCGTCACCAAAGCGCACATAGATATGTAGGTCTACATTGCGGCCAGACATGGTTTTGAACGTGTCTTCAATACGGACAAGATTGCCTGCTACCAATGCGAACAGATAGCAAGGTTTGGGGAAGGGGTCGTTCCAAGCAGTAAAGTGACGGCCGTTTTCAAGCTCGCCAGAATCCATTAAATTGCCGTTAGATAATAACACTGGATATTTGCTTTTATCACCCTCAATCCGTACTGTAAAAGTGCTGAGTACATCGGGTCTATCTTGAAAGTAAGTGATGCGCCTAAAGCCTTCAGCTTCACATTGCGTGCAATAGGTGCCTTGAGATTTATACAAACCTTCGAGTAAGGTATTTGATGCTGGATCAATTTCTGAGGTAATGGTTAGGGTAAATTTTTCACCAGCATCTTTGATGGTCATTTTATTGGCATCAATGATATAGCTATTAAAATCTTTGTTATCAATTTCAACAGAGATAATGTGCTGGCCTTCTCCATCTAAAATCAAATCGCTTGAAATACTTTCAGGATTTTTAATGTAGAAAACCTCTGATTTCACAACGGTCTTTTCTTCAAACAATTCGAAACTTAAGTTTACATGCGACACCTTATATGGCGCTGGCGTGTAGTCTTTTAGGTAAATTGTCTTTGGCGTAGTGACATTTTCTGGGTTCATGATCAAGCGTTTCTTTGTTTGAAATTATGTTGTTTGGCAGTAAAAAAGAGACTGTTTTTGTATAGTAATGCTACTTAACTAGATTTCTTCTATGCTTCTTAGTTCATAAGCGTCACGTAATTTAGCGTTGATTGCATCCATATCATCGCCTAATGGTTGAGCCTCAGTTGCTAAATTTTTGGCAACGTTTGCCGTATTCTTAGGCGTAGTGCTTGCCGTAGTAAACCATTTTTCAAATGGTATAGAATCAACACCTTGTGGCACATACCATTGTTTTACTTCCCCATTCCACCTGGCTCCCAATGCCTTAGCTTGGTCTTTTTCGTTGAAAGGTACTTTAAGGAGAATGTTGTCTGTAGTCATGCTTATCCTGATGTATTAAGTTGTAATTTTGACCGACATTATACTAAAGTTGATAATGCTAGAGAGTCTGATATCAAAAACCTAAACGAACTTATCGTATAAATTGACTCAATTAATATCTTGGAATGAAATCATCTAACTAAATCATTCCACCATTGATAGAAATAATCTGCCCTGTAATATAAGTCGATTGGTCAGACGCCAGAAAACTAATCAAATCAGCCACTTCAGTGGGTTTACCAGCGCGCTTCATGGGTACCATGTTCGCAATCGCTTTAGCATCAAATGCAGTTTCACTCATTACGGTATCAATAATGCCAGGCGCTACTGCGTTAACAGTAATGCCACGACTGGCAACTTCTAGTGATAATGATTTGGTAGCCGCATTTAAAGCCCCTTTTGCTGCCGCGTAGTTGGTTTGACCGCGATTACCCGTAATACCAGCGACAGATGAAATGTTGATGATGCGTCCCCAGCGGCTACGTATCATGGGCATCATTAATGGTTGTGTGACATTAAAAAAACCATTCACAGAAACATCAATCACGCGGTGCCATTGATCAGGGCGCATGCCAGGAAATACCGCATCATCATGAATACCCGCATTATTGACTAGAATCTGAATTGGCTCATCTTCCACTAGCGGAGCAAGTATCGTGTTTACAGCGTTACTATCAGTTACATCAAAGCATAAGGCTTCAGCACTGCCGCCTATGGCGCATATTTCAGTCGCTAGTTGTTGTGCAGCTACTATGTTTTGATTAGCGTGGATAAAGACGTGGCAACCATCGGCAGCGAGACGGCGACTGATTGCAGCCCCTAAGCCGCCGCTACCACCTGTGACTAAAGCTCTTTTCATGTATTCTTACCTAAATTAATTGCAAGCGCATCTGCATTCAAAACCACGGCGGCGCGTCCTTCTAGCAATAGCTTATCATCTGCGTGAATGCTAAATTGGTAGAGCATATTGCTTTCATTCGCCATGATACAACTTGCGTTTATTAACAAATCAGCAGCTACATTATCCAACTGAGTGACCACCATAGTTACGCCACGAACACTTACTAGATAACCAACCTTGGGCGTTACGCTATCGATAGGCGCTAACAAAGCCCCATGCACCGCCATTGCTTGTGCTGCATATTCAATACCGCAAGCAATACCGAGCTGCCCATGCGCGCGTAATGGGTTATCAATATCACGATGACTACTAGCGCGACATACAATGGTTTCTTTATCCCAATGTTCCACATAGTCTAATAAACACATATCACCTTGATGCGGGATATGGTTTTCAATCCACGCATGATTCAACTCTTGAGTTAACATAGCGCAACCTCAATCGCTAAGCGCGTGTTATCAAGATAATCAAGTACTACCGTTTGCATTTTTTGCTGTGCGATTGCCTGTAATAACGGCAAGCCACGTGCCGCTGGTATTGCTAACCGTAAAGCTTCCAAACCAGCATCATTGAATTGGTAAGCATCTGCATGAGTGATGCTTAATTTAATTTGGGCTATAGTGTTTGCACTTGCTTGCGGTGCAAGTACCAACGCAATCCCAAAGTTATCTGGAATTGGTCGTTTGCTAAACATAGGTTCAGGATATGGCGTATCACTAGCCATTAAAATACAAGGCGTATCATCAACCACTACTTGTGTGATTGCATCAAGCAACCCTGCGCCAAAACTCGCATCAAACGCGCAAAGCACAGATGAAGTAGGCATCGCCCCAGTAGCAATACTCCAGTAACCAGCCGTCGCATTATGCACAGAATTATGGAAACGCGTGGGTGAGATCTGCCTGTCATCAGACGCCAACATTTCGCAGATAGTATGGCAATTAATGCCATCTCCGTTTGAAAATGAAAATACACTTGGCAAGCTTGCAGCCTCTAGCTTAGCGGCAGATATGGCCTGCATAGAAGTGGCAAGCGTCAATTTGACCATATCGCTAGCCCGCCTGCGTTCAGCGGCAGGTAATAACGCTGGCGTGGGAATAATGGTTTTAATGGATTGGTAGGCCTGCTGACCAGTGAGTATTGCGTAACTACTCACCCAATCATTTAGCCCTGGGCCTATTAAGCCGATACCATCAATATATGCAGTCAATTGTGTAGTCATTGGTCTACTATACTTTCCTGCTGACAATGGCTTTCGTACGGTCCAGCAAGCCCAAAAATCAAACTACAATTCGTGCCACCAAAGCCAAATGAATTACTCATCACGCGCGCTAATGGTTGATTGAGACTCTTCAGCTGATAGTTCAAATCTAGGGCTGGATCTACCTCTTTAGTATTCAATCCACCAGGGATAAATGCGTGCTGCAAGGCAAGCGCACAAATCACCGCTTCAACCGCACCAGCTGCGCCTAGCGTATGTCCAGTAGCACCTTTACTAGAATTACAAGGAGTGTTGTGGCCAAATACTGCCGTAACCGCTTTTGCCTCTGCGGCATCGTTACTCGGCGTGGCCGTACCGTGTAGATTGATATAGTCGATCTCAGCAGGGCTCAGACCAGCGCTTTTTAGTGCTTGTTGCATCGCCATGCGGGCACCCAACCCTTCTGGATGCGGAGAAGACATATGATAAGCATCACTTGATTCGCCTACACCTAGCAATAACACTGCATTCTTTTCCAAATTGGCAGATGGCCGTTCAAGTAAGGCAAAAGCCGCGGCCTCACCGATAGAAATGCCGTCACGCGCTGCGTCATATGGTCGACAAGCTTGTGGAGACAGTAAACCCAATGCATTGAACCCATAAAGGGTAGTCAAACACAGCGTATCTACCCCGCCTACCACTGCTGCATCTACCAAGCCAGACTCTATCATACGACGTGCTACGCTAAACACCTTGGCGCTAGAAGAGCATGCTGAAGATACCACGACAGATGGGCCAGTGAGCAGGAAATATTGGCGTACAAAGTCTGCCACCGAATAAGTATTTTGCGTTTTGCTATAGATAAAATCTGCAGGTAGCGAACCCGTAATAGCATCACGATGGCGAAAGGCGATTTCAGTTTCTAATATGCCAGAAGTGCTGGTTCCAATAAAAACCCCAACACGTGCAGATCCATATTTTTCTGCAGCGATATTGACTGCATTATTAAAGCTATCCTGCTCTAATCCTAATTGCGCAAGACGATTGTTACGGCAATTATAATCCGCCATGCCAGCCGCCAATTTAACCTCATCCACCCCCTCAACCTCACCAATATAAGTCGGTAAATCTACAGTTTCAAAGTCGCAAGGCTTTAAAGCATGGCGACCCTGGCGCAAAGCTTCTAAGGTCTGCTGCAGACCGCGCCCTATGCAACTTGTCGCGGTAAAATGTGAGAGTAATAGCGGTTTCAATTGAAAATACAAAGCTTTCTATCGTTGATAATTGATTTTAATGACCATTAAATCGCAAGCTATATTCAGTATACCTATAGGGCTATACCTAGATACCCGTTTTATAACTGAGCTTAATACTACAATTCATAATGAAGCCTGCTGCAAAGTCACGAAATGTAAATTTAACTTTTTTGCAGTGTCTAACAAACTAGGTAATACTGCCAAAATCACTGGCTCATTTGCAACCGTGCGTGCCGCATTGCCATCGTGCATCAATAAAATAGAGCCCGCTTTTAGCCCGCTTAATAGCTTGTTCTTTACCTTTTTCACATCTTTCACTTGCGTATCAAAACCGCGTACTGTCCAGCTAGTAAGGCATAGCCCTAATCGATTTAATACTGGCTCTAAAAACGGATTTCGCAATCCTGCAGGCGCACGAAAAAACATGGGTCTCGTACCTGTGACTCTAAAAATAGTCTCCTGAGCAGCCTCAATCTCTTTACTGAACCCACGCAAACCTAATAATGAAAAATGATGTTTATGCCGTTGGCTATGATTTTCAATCGTATGACCACGATTGATGATGTCACGACATAACTCAGGATATTGTGCGACCTTGTTGCCTATGCAGAAAAAAGTAACCTTAGCATTTAAGGTTTCAAGCAAATCTAAAACTTGCGGAGTCACTAATGGGTCTGGTCCATCATCTATAGTTAGTGCGATTTCATTACGGTTTTTTGCCGCCAATGGTAACTGTGTCCAGTTTGGACCTAACCAGTTGCTTCGTGGCCATAATCCCACCAGTGCAATCACTAAATGATTCATGATGAATATCACCAATAACCATCGCCAAACGCTTGGCTGGACGATTAATATAACCAATAGCGTCAAATGCAAAATGAGCGATACGGTGATAAAAAAAGAGGGGCGCCAATGCTTTTGATATGGTTCAGTCATGGTCATTTGCAACAAATCGTTTATCAAGAAATTGGTTCCATAACTGCAGCCAAACTGGCCAAACATGTTCACCTGGAATTTTATCAACATTTTGAGCAGGCAACGCTTGTGCCATCATTAAATGGCTTTCCGCAAAACGGTCCTGCATACCATAACCCAGATGCACTTCAATTGGGCATATATTACCAACCTCAGTATTTGCATGTGTTTTCAGCCAGTACCAATTGCCACGCTCAGTATCTTCATCAGGAATCGTCTCAGGATTCCATGATTGAACACCACCAGCATAAGCAATCTCAGCAGTGGTCATACGGTTACCAGGATATGGCGCCAATAGTAGCAACCCTGCCAATTGATTAGCATACTGGTCAGCGTAAGCCATCGCGATATAACCACCTATTGAGATTCCAGCCAACCAAATATATTGATAACCTGCAACGATTGCAGGCTGTATTAAGCTATCGTGAATTTCTGACAAAGCATTTTGATTAGCTATATCGTTAAACGATAATTCAGCCATATAGATGTCAATCGCTAGCTTGCGCTCGCGTACCGCTTTGACAAAACCTTCATTGATAAAGTCTTCAGGCGATTGGTAAGCGCCGGGCAATAATATAATTAGCGTATCAGCTAGTTGGCCCTGCTGGGCTAAATCAATAATATGGCGCATCAGGCTTTCGACTCGCTTGCAAGACTATTACTTACAGGACTAATGCGTGCAAATACAGCAGAAAAAATCAATGCAAGTATCACACCTGGCGCAACGGTAACTCCCATGGCCTGCAATACTGGCACACTGGAAAATGCCAATAAACCAAAACCGAGTACCGTAGCTATATTAGCAAAAAGCAATGAAGCGTAAGTTCGTGGCGAAATCTCTTGCATACCTCGTTCAATTGAAGGATTGAAGAATAAGGCATAGTTTGAGCCGATCGCCACAATTAACAGTAAACCTATTAAGTGCAATATGATGAGTTGCTGACCGAATAGCGCCAAGCCTGCTGTTACTGAAAGCACCGCAGCCGCAAGCGGAAGAATGACCCTGAGCACACGTATTGGTGAGCGAAACACCAATAACAACAATAGCGTAATCCCCAACAATCCAGCCAACGACAATATAATCGCTTCATGCATATAACCAGCATATAAATGATTAGATTCAGTCTTCAGGTCCACGAGCAATGCGTTTGATACTTGCACTTGATTTAAAGCAGCTTTTACCTGGCTAGCATCAATATTGCCATTCTCCGACGCTGTTAATGGCATAAGCGCACTCCAACGTTGCCCTTGATTTAATAACATTGCATCAACTGCCATTGCCATCGAAGTATTTTCTAGGTCTGAACGTGTTAATAAAGGTTTATTGCGAACATTTTCAATATCTTTAAGAAATGGGGCAAATACTTTAGCCTGTATTGGTAAATCCTTAATGGCATCTTCTAATCTAGGCTTTAATATAGCCGACGCTGGTAAGCTAGACTGCCGCGCACGTTGGCTGGCTTGACTCGGTAAATAATGGCTTGCACTATCAAAAGAAGTTAACGCACCCTTCTCGACTAGTGGCTGTAAAGCAACTGATAGTTTTTCAGTAGCACTGAGTACTTGTTCTTGGCTATTGCCAGAAACAACAATCACATAACGCACATCAGGTGCACCCATGCCTGCACGTAATCTGCTATCCAACGCTAGATCGGCAGCAGATACTGGACTCAGCGCAGACAGTTCAGCACTCCATAAATGGTCATGATGCTGATAGACAATCGCGCTAGAGGCTAAAATCAAACCTATTGCTGGCCAACGTATTTTAGTGGCTAGCATGGCATAACGCGATAATGTTAGTCCAGTATTCGTCATGTCACGTATTTGAAAATCTTTAGGCAAAAGATGCGGCAACACATAGCGCGTCATCGCGGCAGCCGCAATTAAGCCCGCCATTGAATACAAGCCAAGCTGGGCCAATCCTGGAAAACCTGATAATAGCAATGCGGCAAAACCAAATATTGAGGTTAATACACCTAACCTAACGGTTGGCCAGACATTCCTTATCCATATTTTGCGATTTTTTTCGTTATTGCCATTCACTAGATGGTCTGATTGCATGAAGAGATAGATAGAATAATCTACTGCCTCGCCTATCAGCGCTGTACCAAAACCTAAAGTAATACCATGCACCACACCAAAGCCAATACTCACCGATGCAATTCCTGCCAATATACCCGTTGCGACTGGCAAAAAACCTAAGAATAAAGCAGTGAACGAGCGATAAACTATAAGTAATAAGATGGCGATTAAAATCGTGCTCACTACAAAAATAATACGCACCTGACTTTTAATAGTGTCACGTGATACTACTGAAAATACGCCTGGACCAGTCATCGACAATCTAGCGGTTGGTTTAGTCAAATCATATTCATTTGCATGATCAAACGCTGCCTGTATTATCTGCATTGCCCGCTTTTGCGCGTCAGTATCAGAACCTAGCGCGTGCGTTTGGAGTAATAATAATGCGGTATTGCCATCTCGCGACGCCCAAGCACCATCCAGTAATTGTGGATAGTTGTCCGCATGCATTTCATCTAGCAACTGCAACATCTCGCCTGTAGGGTCGTGTGGCAATAATGACTTAAATAACAAGCCCGCTGGCGATGCTAATTGGTCGATGCTATCGCTAATGGCAGAATGCAAGCCATCTACAGTAAAACGCTCTATCGTAACTGCTGGGCTTAATAAATAGCGATTGTTAAATAGATATTTTTGATCAAATTCAGTACTAATGGGTTCACCATTACTTACCGTAACAAAGGTGGTATTCGTACGTAAGGTTTGGGCAATTTTTTTGGATAACCTAGCGCGAGTGGTCGCATCCGCACCCTCGATTCCAACCAATATCAACCTAGAAGCTAAGCCATCTTTCAGTTGATCCATCAGTAACTGCTGTTCAGCAGTAGGTGTACGTGGCAGAAAAGCTGATAAATCAGCCGTAAAATGACTACGGCTAATAATAGTTAAGCTAATGACAACTAGCAGTAGCCAAGTAAAAATGGCTAAACGGCTACGTTGCAATGCTGATAGTGTGGTTAGCTTCAAGGATCAATAAGTATTTAAAAGTTAATCTGATTTATGGCGCTGGAACTGTTGTTGGCAAAGGCGTAATCGTCATCAGCGAACGATCGCCGTCAGCTTGTTTAATCTCTATGCTATGCAGGATATTTCCCGCCCCTGCAATGTTTATCTTTGCCACCACTTTTTTCATTTTGTCTTCTATTGGCAATAAGCTCAGGTTCCAATTCTGCTCATCGCCATCCAAACTCAGTTTATAACTGCGTTCCAAGGCTTTACGGTCACCTGCTAAGGTTCCACGTATGCTATCAATAAACGCGGCTACCTCAGGGTAATTGGCTAATGACAATGTATGTTTTTTACCACGTTGCTCAACAATCAATTTATCTTTATCCAGCAACATGCTCTCAGGATTAGGTTTTAAAGTACGTTTTTCTAGGCGGTCTGGCGCGGTATAAAATAATTCGCCAGAAGACTCCACAGGCTTATCCAGCATAGCGATAGTTTTTTTCTCGACGAAACTAGCAGAACCTGAACGGCTACTAGCAAGTGATTGCATCAAACGATCTATACCCCAATCACCCTCAGCACGTACCATAAACGTAGTGAGCAGCATACTGACCATTAGCAGATGCTTTAATATTAATCGTAGAAGCTTAGTCTCTCCATTTAACTTTCTATTCATATCGCTTTATCTACTTTTATTGTTTAACGATGCAGGTACAGACTGCCAATAATCAAAAAAGTTAAACCAGTTATAAGGCGCTAAACGCGTATAACGGTTTAATAAATCAGTGTAGCGCGCAATCGCCATTTCTACCGCTTGTTCACGCGCATGTCTAGGGGTATCGGAAAAGTCTGCCAGCGTTTCAAAATGTACTTGTTAGCGATTACCGCCCATATATAGCCCTACCATGAATACCACTGGGCGGCGCAATAACGCAGCCATGCGAAAGGGGCCGCTAGGGATACCTGCAGTAGCGCCTAGCAAATTTACCTGCGCCATTGGCTCATTGCCCAGTGTTCTATCTGCTAGCATGCCAACCAACATACCATCTTCCAAGCGCTGCTGCACTTGTAGCATGGAATCAATATGCCCTAGAGGAATGACATCTAAGGAAGCTTCTGAATTGATAGCCGTTAGCATACCGTTAATTTTTTGCGCATTATCTTCATGCATTACCATGGCAACGCGTAAGCCCGGCACTTGCCTGCCAATCGCACGCATCACCTCGAAGCTTCCTAGGTGTGCGCCCATTAAAAATACACCCTTGTTCGCATCTATCAAAGACCGAATATTTTCTTCACCTCGAATATCGATATTAAATAAATCATAACGGCGATTTATCAGGTAAATGCGGTCATGTATAGTCGATGCAAAACAGAAGAAATGTCGATATAAGTCTAGCCAAGTAGCAGGACGCCCTAAAACACGAGGTAAATAACTTAGCGAGGCACTGCGACTATCTGGCGCAAATAACACAAAATAAATCGCAATCAAATGTAGCACTGAACGAGCAACCGTGCGGCCAAGGCGTAATGATATCCAGCTCATGATATGTAACATCAGCATATTGCTACGCTCTTTAGTATTAACCCAGCTAGCGGGCCTAACGGATGTGCTTTGAGTATTTTCGGTCATGATCTGATTTTACTTAATGTAAAGCTACCTGCAACAATCTGACGCGTACCTTCTAGCACCTCAAACTTGATTAAGCCATTTGCTAATTGCTCATACTCAATCATTACTGTCTCATCAGGCTTTAATGGGTTCAAAAACTTAACTGAACTGATCTGCCATGCGCTTGCAGACAATCCGTGATCAGCAAAACACGCATGCATCACTTCATCTAACAACACGACACCAGGTACGATAGGCGTACCTGGAAAATGCCCTGCAAATGCAGGATGGTCAGCTGGGATTTTTAGAGCCGTCTGTTTCTTCATATTGCTTGGTCACTACTTGCAGCTGGCTCAAAGCCTGTATATTCACTCGTTGAATCTTTATCAACATGCGCTGCAATAAGCCTTTGTAATGCATCACGGGGCAATTTACCGGTGCTATTGCGTGGCAATTCACTCACAAACAATATCGGTCTTGGTAAAAAAACTGGGTCTATGATTAAACGTAATGCTTTTAATAAAGACGCCGTAGTCAGCGTGGGCGCCACTACACAAACACTTAAGCGTGTAACGTGATCGTGTGAAACTTCATCTGGCATAAAAAAAGCGCCATCAATGAGACCTGTTATCGTATTCAAATGATGGTTCAAGCTCGCTAATGAACTGCGCTTTCCAGCGATATTGATTAAATCTTGTTTACGTCCGAGTAACAGAAAATAGCCTGATTTAGTTTCTACAATCACGTCATTGATAGGGACTGTCGTTTCTATATGACCACCTTCTGCCCACATATACTCCCCACGCTGCGTCAATTTGACATCAGGCAATAATTGCCATTCCGTCAATCGCGTTGTCTGTCGCGTAGCAATCTGCCCAGTTTCAGTACTGCCGTATATTTCGACTAACGGCGCTGCTAGCTCAAACTCAACCTTATGTGCGAGCGTGTCAGATAACGGCGCAGTGGCCGACAATACTAGAGCCAAATCAGGTACGTTAAGTTCTGCCTCTAGCAACATGCGTAAATGTAAAGGTGTTGAAACCAAAATATGTGGTGTAGGTGTTGAGGCAATCGCACTGCAAATGTCTGCTGGATAAAATGGTTGAGCACTAGATAAGGCATTGCCACTTTGTAATGGCAACAATACCGTTGACTCAAAACCATACATATGTTGCGGCGGAATAGTCCCAATGATGCTGTAATGAGTACCATCCGATAAGCCCAACCTTGTTGCCTGAGCTTGTACATTACGTACTAAAGAACCCCAGCTTTTAGTATGTGGTACAGGTGAACCCGTAGAGCCTGAAGTAAAGACAATAGCAACGAGTTGAACTGCATCAATATTAGGCACACTCGCTACAACACTGCACTCTATTTTTTGCCCTGTTGCATGCTCAGGTATCTCTGGATAAAGCATGCGAGGCATGGCAATGACGCAATCTTCATTATCATGCAGGCAATAAACATCCGCGGAAAATAGTTGTAATTGCCTCACCATTTCAGGAGTATGCGTAGGCGGTAGCAAACTTACTTTGTTGCTTACAATGGCAGCCGCTAGACCAACTGCAAAATGGTAACGGTCGCGGCACACGTTTAATACATGTTTACTTGCGGGTAATAAAGCAGCCAAATATTCTACATCTGCTAAAAAACGCTCAACAGTAATCGCGGTGCCATTACGCCATGCGACTATTTCATTTAAAGAACGATGAGTGACTAAAGGCAAGGTTTGCATGAAGATTAAAGCTGAAGACTTAACGATTGCGTGCAGAATTTTTCAAATAGGCTCGCACTGCATCTAGTGGATGACCTGTAGGCAAATCCGTTAGTACTCGACGGCGCACCATAAACTCGGCAATAAACATCAGTGCCACCAATGGCAATGTGAGAAAATTCACGAACATGGACCAAATGGTAAGCGGTGTCAGAAAAAATAATAAAGTCGACGTCATGATAATGAAAGAGAAAAATATCACCCAAGCCACTGTCACTAAGCGTGCATAGCGAATATGTGCAGGCGGCAATGGTGAGTCACCATAAATCATTTCGGCAAAATGTACGCATAAAGGCTTACGATTTTTCTGTAGCGTTTGGCCAAAAGTAATTAATAAAACTGTCATTAACCCAATATCCTGTATCCAGAATATAAAGTCTGTGTGCTGTTTAACAAATGGCCATAGCAACCAACAAATTAAACCACTGAGTAATATTAAACTGAGGCTAGCTAATCTTGAATCCGCTTGCAATGCAAAGGTGCCAATTAACAAGAATATAGGAATCAATGCCAAAGTAGCACCAAGAACGCTCGGCTGACCTGAAACATTGACACGATGTACAAGCACTGCGTAAATCACAATCAGCAGTGCAACGCTAAACCCACGGACGACTTTAATAGTTTTAGGCATCGAACATGATTACAAGCTTATTTTGTTTTATGTATGGCAACATATTCTGCCAGATGACGTAAAGAACTAAAAATATGATGGTTATCTTCGTTATCAGATTTAAGTTGTAAGCCATAGCGCTTAGAGACCACTAAAGCGACCTCAAGAATATCAATGGAATCTAAACCAAGGCCATCGCCGTAAAGTGGTGCATCAGGTTGGATGTCAGCTGCAATAACATCAAGATTCAATGCATCTACTAATAGCTGAGCAATTTCTAGTTGTAATGTAGGGTTATTTTCTACCATGATTGTCTTTATGTAAGATAATGTAGCTCTGTTTAAGTAAATAAGCAGCAAATACGTGCAGTATAATTGACTTAGTAAATTACTATCAACACTTAATAATCGTGATTATTAAGTAATGTTAGCTAAGTGATTTTAGCGATGTAACACCAGTCATGGAGAGATGCCATTACTAAACATGGCTGCACCCCATATTTAAGCTCATTCTGATGTTATTAAAAATTTAATATACCAACAAAAATACCAACATTAAAATATGCTTAACTTTAAGTTATCTTTTTATGGCTATATGCAATCTAAGGTTGGATGAGCCAATTTTTTATGTCCAAACTGTTTAACCAACAATCGTTGTCATGGTTGGAATCATACACTTGCAGCAACTGTATCTAATTGTTCATGAAAGCAAATATTTCTTGATCAAATTCACTCATTACTTCTATGGAATCAAAGTTAATGGTACTTCATATCGACAAGCCGTAGAAAAGTTGCTCTTAAATGTGAATATGAGAGAGAGGACTTTTTGTATCAATTTACCTAGAGAATTTTATCGTTTATGGAGAGGTGCGAATAAATCACAAACTGAAATAAATAATGAAGAAATTTTAAGGCTGAATGCCAAAAAAGAAGCGTTCATCAAGATATGGGGAAGTATTGATCAGGAATTTTTGTCAGATGAAGAAAGCTGGCCATTAAGCCTTTATGCAGGATCCATGAGAAAATTGGATGTTTCAGCAAAGGATATTAATATCAGCCAAATCATCTATAAAGTAAAAACGCTAGAATTGAGAAATTACCCAAGCAGTCCAAATGATAACTACCGTAATGCGATTAATATAACGAAAGAGTTTTTTGTAAGCTCAGATTTAAACACTTTCTTTTTGATTGTCTCACGTGAATTTTATCAGTTCTGGATTGGTAACTTTCCAAGAATAATAAGTGTTTTATGATAAATTTATTAACACTACAACGTCTAGCTACTATTTTATTTGTAAGGATTACCCGCTCATATTTTACTTTTGTCATCGGTTAATCACAAATAAAAAAAGTAGACCTCCACGAGATTAGATTTGAACTTAGTCTTTTTGAGCTTAATCGAGAGCAATTTTCCATAGTGTCAGGTTGCTGTCAGCTAGATTAAATTAGTATTCGAATTGAGTTTGAAGAAAAATCTTAGTAAATATAATCAACCTTAAATTTACTAGGATTATATTGACTCGATATGAATTAATTAATATTAAATATGTCATAAAAATGAAATCTTTTGTGAGGGGAATCAAATGAAATTAATTAAAGTGTCTTTGTTGTTAGCCTTATTGCTGTCTGGCCATGCTATGGCGGATGATAGCACCGCTAAAACTGTTCTAGGTGGTGGTTTAGGTGCTGCCCTTGGTACCGCTCTTGGTGGGGTAGTAGGCGGTAAAAATGGTGAAGTAATTGGTGGTGCGGTAGGTGGTGGCGTTGGTGGTGCAGTAACTACTAAAGGTGAGGGTCAAGCAGGTGCTGTCATTGGTGGGGCTGCAGGAGGTGCAGGTGGTGCTTATGTTGGACGTAAAGTAACCCATAGTCGAACAGGTGCTGTCGTTGGTGCTGGGCTTGGAGGCGCAGGCGGCGCAGGCGTAGGTAAAGTGATTGCTGAGCCCTCCTACGAAACTAAATCTAATCGGTCGGATTATTATGATGACGATGAGCATCATCATGGTGAAGGATATTACAAACACAAGCACAAGCATAAACACCACGATGATGACGATGAAGACTAATTAAATTTAACATTTGACATGCAACTAAATACTGAGCGGAATGGTTTTAAAAACTACTTGTTTAATTAAAAGCTCTTAAGCTTTTGTCAGATAGATGTCAGGTTTCTAAAGTATTATCATATTTGTTTCACCTCATCTTAAATAAATAAAGATGAATTTAAACCATAATCAATAGTATCAAAAGAGGATATAACAATGAACAGAACTAAAATTTCATTAGCGGTGGCGGTAATATGTTTTAGCTTTACCGGAGCAAGTTACGCTGCAGATAGCACTTCAACTAATACAACGGTTACTACGAGCACAAGTACGCCAACTGTAGTTAAAACACCATTGAGTCAGTCATCGACCAGTATACAAAAGAACCTAACTCGTGACACTGACAGTAAAGGTTTAAACAATGCGAGCAATCGTCTCGATACTAATCAAGATAAAATCGAGGCACGAAAAGCTGAACGTGCTGAAAAACGTTTGACTAAATCTGAGCGTGCAGAAAAAGTTGACAAGAAGTCTGGTAAGACAATGGACAAGACAGAAGATGCGGCTGAGCGCGCTGACAAACGTGCAGACAAATCTGAGCGTTTAGAAAAGCGTGAAGAAAAAGCGGAACGTGTTGAAAAAGCGGAACGTGTTGAAAAAGCAGAACGTCCTGAAAAAGTAGAACGTGTTGAAAAAATTGAGCGTCCTGAAAAAGTGGAACGTCCTGAAAAGTCTGGTCCTGGCCATTAATTAATAATATAATTTCATTTTTTATTTACTTGAAAGTCACTATGAAGAAAACATTAGTCGCAACAGCAATAACCATCAGCAGTATCACAGGGCTCACAATGCAGTCTGTCCAAGCTGAAGACAACGGTGTCTTCACGGTGACCTCTGGCGTCGATTATAGCTCTGGTAAATACGGTAGCAATGACAGGACGGATATTACCTCTGTCCCAGTCATTGGCAAATATGAAATCGATCGATTGACGCTTAAGTTGACTGTACCCTACGTAACTATCACTGGTCCTGGTAATGTTTCGCCCGGCATTGGTAAATTTAAAGAAAGCGGAGCTACGGCTAAACGCACTACTGAATCTGGATTAGGCGATATTGTGGCGGGCGCAACTTACAATATCTATGACGGTAATGCGTTTGCGCCTGTGGTAGATATAACTGGTAAAGTAAAATTTGGTACTGCAGACGAAAGTAAAGGGCTTGGTACTGGGAAAAATGATTACTCAGCTCAAGTAGATCTATATAAAAGTTATGGTGATTTCACTGCACTTGCTGGTCTCGGCTATCGTGTATACGGAGACACAGATCAAACACCATTAGATAATGTATTTTATGGTTCAATAGGCGGCACTTACAAGCTCGCGCCTCAAGCAACAGCTGGTGTGGTATATGATTACAGGCCTGCGATTACGACCAATGGTTCGCCGGTGAGTGAAATGACAGCATTCGTTAATTACAAAGTGACTTCAAATTGGAAAGCACAAGGATATTTAGTTAAAGGTTTTGCGGATGGAAGCCCAGATTATGGAGTAGGTGCATTGCTAAGCTACGTGTATTAAATACATATTAAAAAGTAACAGGTAAGAATGTATAAAGGGGCTTTTGTTAGCCCCTTTATACATTTGTCATGTTTATCCAATTTTTTTAATAAATGGAGAATTAATATGACTAAGATTAAAAGTTGCAAAATTAGGATGAGTTTGTTTGTTATGCTTATCTCGCTCGCCCCACAAGTATATGCAGACCCACCACCATGGGCATCAGCACATGGTTGGAGAAAACAGCATGATGCTTATTACACGGGTTATACGGGTAGGCAATGGTCAAATGATTACGGCATATCTGATGGACATTGTAACCGTGCGGCTATTGCTACCGTCGTAGGGGGCGCAGTCGGCGGTGCAATAGGTTCAGCCATAGGTGAAGGTGATAACAGAGCAGTAGCCATTATATTAGGAACTGTTTTAGGCTCTTTTATTGGACATAAAATTGGCCAGGACTTTGATGATGCTGACCGAGGGTGTTTAGGCCATACTTTAGAGCTAGGAGTGCAACAAAGGCCAGTGACATGGATTAATCCAGAAAATGGATTGAATTACACTGTTACTCCGCTAAACGGTTTTAGTGCAAGTGGTAATAAATGCCGCAATTACACATTAGGTATCAAAGGTAATGGCATCAATGACGCTAGGCATGAAAGTGCTTGTTTGATTTCAGATGGGACATGGAAACGCTATCAGGACTAAGGAAATCAATTGTTCATTCAACGCAGTTGAGACCAAAAATTATAAAACTCGCGCAAACGGTTAGAAGAGGCTCTTTTACGTCATCTCTTTTAAATAAATAGTGAATATTGTCTATTGCATTACGATAGTTTTGATTCCTATGATTAAGCTCTTTCCTAAGTTCCCTCAGTATAATCTTGCTTATCTTTAGGCTTTGCGCCCTTAACTGCCATGTCTGTAAGTGCCATTTGAATGCCCTTTATGGTATTTTGTTAGTATCTTAAATGGTGGTATTTAAAAGTACAAACAATAATACCAACAAAAACACTGGATTACTTAGGACTACATTACACCGTGTAAAACAAATAGGCAATAAAAAAACAGCACTTAGGCTGGTTTAGTGGACATCTTAGGACTACTTAAAACTTGCTACTGGCGGAAGAGATGGGATTCGAACCC
>JACMNP010000008.1 GCA_014378495.1 Methylotenera sp.
AGAGAGTGCTAAAATATAAGTTATTGGAGGATTAAAATTCAATGAGTAACGCATTAACTTTACCTGTATTAACCGCAACTGATAGCCTAGAGCATTATTCTAGAGCGATTAAGGCGTATCCTATTCTGACAGCTGAGGAAGAGTACTCTCTCGCCGTAAAATTCAAAAGTGATAATGACCTAGAAGCTGCACGTCAGCTTATTGTTTCGCACTTAAGATTAGTTGCGAGCATTGCGCGTGGCTATAATGGCTACGGCCTGCCTCAATCAGATCTCATTCAAGAAGGTAATATCGGGCTAATGAAGGCAGTAAAACGCTTTGATCCTGAGCGTGGTGTCCGCCTAGTTTCCTTTGCGATGCATTGGATTAAAGCCGAAATGCACGAGTACATTGTGCGTAACTGGCGTTTAGTGAAGATTGCGACTACCAAAGCACAACGTAAATTATTCTTTAATTTACGTAGCATGAGAACTGGGCTCAATAGTCTGCAACCTACTGAAGTTGCTCATATTGCGCACGAGTTAAATGTGAAGCCAGAAGATGTACTTGAAATGGAAGCGCGCTTGAATGGTCATGAAATTTCACTTGAGGCCAATATTGATGACGATAGTGAAGAAAACTATAGCCCAATTGCTTATTTGCAAGATGAAAGTTTGGAACCATTAGAAGCGATTGAAGCTAAACAAACCGAAATAGCTAAAACTACTGGTCTTGCTCATGCATTACAAAATCTAGATGAACGCAGTAGACGTGTTGTTGAAGCGCGTTGGTTGCAAGACAAGGGCGGCAAAACATTGCATGAACTTGCAGATGAGTTTGGTGTTTCAGCTGAACGTATTCGCCAAATTGAACAAAAAGCAATGCAAAAAATGAAAACCTTGATGCTAGCTAGCAATTAAAATCAAATATTAAGATTAGTATTCAACAACAAAAAAAGGCTGCATTGCAGCCTTTTTTTGTTGTTGAAAGTTAAGCTATCTATGCAGCTTTAGCATTAACTTCTGGTTCAAATGCTAGCGCATTCTTCATGTGCATACGTAAGACTTTCAAGTCATCAATCTGTGCTTGTATACTTTTCTCAATGGCTTCCAACTCTAAAATACGATCCTCTAAAGTATCTGTTGCCTTGTAAATACGCTTAATACTTTCTAAACGCCTACGCAATTGCAATTGATGCTCACGCACTTGAGATTCCATCGGCGCAATAACTGCTTTGAGCCAATTTTCAATATCACGGTTTGCTACTTCAAATACATGAATCACACGGCTGGCCAAAGTCTCAAAGAATTTGCTAGTCAACGTCATTTTTTCGTTTGAAATCATATTAAATGCGGTATTAAATTGCTCTTTGTAAGCACGCTCTAATTTAGCTAGCTCTTTTTGATAACGTAAAGTTGAAAACACTGGAGGCTCTGATTTACGCAAACCATGCTCTTTAGCAAACTTTTCATACATCACGTCCATCATTTTTTTAATTTCATCTATTTGTGTATCTGACGAAGATAAGCGCGTTTTCAGTTCGCTGAAAAAATTATCCATTGCACCACGAATCGTTTTTGTAAAACTTGCCTGTACCATTGTTTCTCGGGTACCGTGCACATGTAATTTAAGCGCTTCCATACCAAGTAAAGTAAATAATCGATTAGCGTGCTGTGAAAAAATACTGCGTAACGCCTGAAATCTTTGTAAACCTTTTTCAAAGTTTTCTTTATCGACTTTGACCTTACTCATCATATGCTCAACCACATCTTCGTTCTTACCACGTAATCCACGCAACTCTACTAATTGATCATTAATACCTGAAAAACGCGCTTCAAGAATAAGTTGTGAGTTAGCGATTAAATCTTCAATTTCATTTTGAGTATTATCACGAACGATTTCTTTTTTAGAGGGAATAAGCTCATCAGAAAGCGCTTTTTCTAGCTCTAAAATACGACTTTTAACAAGCAATTCATTATCATTGTTCACTTTTGCAAGCAAACCCTTTTGGGCTGAAATTGGAAATATTTGATTAGTTTCTAAACCAAGTAGCTCAGCACTCGTTTTGATTTGCTTGGTGATTTCATTTTCAATTTCGTCTTCGTTCTTTAACTCATCCCAAAGACCATCAATTTTATTCAATACCGCCAAACGGCCTTTTTGTTTCCAGCGGGTGCCACTAATATATTGGCGCCACACATCAATTTCAGATTTAGTTACACCAGTATCTGCAGCCAAAATAAATAGCACCGCATGCGCATTGGGTAACATGTTCAGTGTTAACTCAGGCTCAGTACCTATCGCGTTTAAACCTGGCGTATCTAAAATAACTAGGCCCTGTTCTAATAACGGGTGAGGGAAGTTAATCATGGCATAACGCCAGCAAGGCACTTCAATACTTCCGTCTTTATTCAGACTCATGGCATCATCGGCACTATTTGGATCAAATAATCCGAATTTTTCTGCCTCTAACACTGTAACTGTTTTTGTATTACTAACTTCTTTAAAAGCATCAACCATACTGTCATTGTCGTCAATATCAAACGTTACAGTTTTCCACTCCTCAGGATAACGTTTGTACTCCGTAGTAGTCGCATCTGTTAATCGTGTTTCAATCGGCAACAACATAATTGAACTAGGTTTTGATTTATCGTATAACAATTCCGTAGGACACATGGTGGTACGACCTGCGCTAGATGGCAGTAGGCGTTGACCATAGTTAGCAAAGAAAATAGCATTGATAAGCTCTGATTTACCGCGCGAGAATTCTGCTACAAAAGCAACATTCAACTTATCTTCACGCAAACGTTCTAATAACTGATGGATGCGCTGATCAATCTGCGCGTCGTTTAGCTCCTGCTCATTAAGCCAGCTGCGGTAATCACAAATCGTGTCCACCAAAGCTTTTCTCCACTCTGAATAGGCTTCAAACTGATATGCTAATTTACTAACAGACTTAACATTAGTTTCACTTTTATTATTACTCGCGCTTTTAGCCATGATGGTCCTAAACCATTTATATGTATTACAACTTTATCATATTGTGAGAACAATCAACTAAATCGACCAACTATTAACGGTATTTTTAATCATATTCAGATAAACGGCGTAGATTTATAGATAAACGGCGTTAACCCGAATTTGAATAATGGTCGTAGCATCAGCAAGCTATGCCATTCTGTTATCATCTTAAATATTAAAGAAAACTATTGAAGTATTGAATCATTATGAGCGGCCTTACCCAAAACTCTCCTCGTCCAATAGACATTCGCCTGCATCAAGCATCTCGTTTATTAGAAGTAAAATTTGATAACAATATGGAATGCATGTTGTCTTGCGAGTTTCTTCGCGTCTACTCACCCTCCGCTGAAGTTCGTGGTCATGGCCACGGACAAGAGACCTTACAAGTAGGTAAAGAAGACGTGAATATCACTGCGATAGAACCAGTTGGTAATTACGCAGTCAAGTTAGTGTTCTCTGATGGACATGACACGGGCTTATATTCTTGGGATTACTTATATGATTTAGGGCGTGATTATGAGGCGCTATGGTTAGAGTATTTAGGAAAATTAAGCTTAGCAGGCATAACACGCAAATAAGTATTAAAAGCGACGATTAATATTAGATATTGAAAGTAATTTTTGAGAAAAATATCATGGCGATAGAAAAAAATACAGAAGATAACAACACGCATTTTGGTTATAAAACGATATCTGAGCATGAAAAAGCAAAAAAAGTGGGCGAGATTTTCCATTCTGTTGCTAGTAAATACGACCTCATGAATGATGTTATGTCTGCAGGTTTACATCGTGGCTGGAAGCGTTTTGCAGTTGAAATCAGCGGGATAAAATCAGGCGATAAAGTATTGGATATTGCCGGCGGCAGTGGCGATTTATCTAAATTATTTGCCCAAAAAGTAGGTGCTGATGGTCAAGTGATACTGACAGATATTAATGCTTCGATGCTGGGTGTAGGTCGAGATCGCATGCTGGACGCGGGTTTAAATGTTCCTGCCTTACAATGTGATGCAGAAAAATTGCCATTTCCCGACAATTATTTTGATTGCGTAATCGTAGCTTTCGGTTTGCGCAATATGACGCATAAAGACATCGCTTTAGCTGAAATGCAGCGTGTGCTTAAAGTTGGCGGGAGACTATTGGTGCTTGAATTCTCAAAAGTGTGGCAGCCGTTATCTAAAATTTATGATGCTTATTCTTTTAAGCTACTACCTTTTATGGGCAAGCTACTGGCAAAAGACTCAGATAGCTATCAATATTTAGCTGAGTCAATTCGCATGCATCCAGATCAAGAGACTTTAAAACAAATGATGACCGATGCAGGCCTGAGTAAGGTCGATTATTACAACTTGGCCGCTGGCGTAGTTGCTTTGCATAAGGGTTATAAAACTTAATGAGAGAGTTTTCATGCTAAAAAGTATCTCCACACGCGCATTACAACACCTGATCAGCCAAAATAGTTGGGCTAATGCAATGCTACAACCTTTTGCAGGCAAGTCGGTACAGTTTAATATCAGTTTAATGAGTTCGAAAGTAGTCATTTTAGAAAATGGTAGTCTTGCAATTGCTGGCGCAACTAATACGCCTGACGCTACCGTTACCATTCCAATAAGCCTTTTGCCCCGTTTAATCTCAAAAGATGAATCGGCCAAAATGCACATCAATATAGAAGGTGATACGCATTTAGCAGCTGAGCTAGCAAAGGTATTTGCTAATATGCGCTGGGATTATGAAGATGATTTAAGCAAAGTCGTAGGGGATATTCCTGCCAATAAGATAGGTGAATTTAGCCGAAAAACAGTCAATACGGTTAAAGAAACTAGCACTAATCTTGCCGAAATGCTGAGTGAATATTGGCAAGAAGAAAAGCCGATGATCGCAAAAAAACGACATATAGAAACATTTAATGCGCAAGTAGATACCTTACGTGCTGATACAGCTCGGTTTGAAAAGAAGCTACAAAAACTCACTCAAAAACTAAACTCAAACAGCGCAGCTGTCGATAACAAACAATAACTTTATGCGCATTTTTCGGCTTTTTTACATTATTTACATTGCGTTGAGATTTGGTTTAGATGAATTCATTCTAAGTCATACTCGATTAAAGCCATTACAAGTCGTTATCTATGGCGTATTTTTTTGGCGCAATAAAGATCAATCTCGTGGTGCAAGGCTTAGATTAGCACTTGAAGCCTTGGGTCCAATTTTTGTTAAATTTGGACAAATGCTCTCTACGCGACGTGATTTAATTCCGCTGGATATTGCCGATGAGTTAGCAAAACTTCAAGACCAAGTGCCGCCTTTCGCCTACGCAGAAGTTGAAAAGACGGTGCAACTTGCCTACAACCTGCCGCTCAATCAAGTATTTGCAGATTTTGAGGAAACAGCCATCGCTAGCGCTTCTATCGCACAAGTGCATTTTGCGCATTTGTTAGATGGCACTGAAGTAGCTGTAAAAGTTTTACGCCCTGGCATTACCAAAGTAATCAATAAAGATTTGGTGCTACTTGATACTGCCGCATGGTTATTAGAGAACTTGTCGGCCGAGGGCAAACGTTTAAAGCCACGTGAAGTTGTTGCAGAATTTGCTGCGCATACACATAGCGAGCTTGATTTGACTTTAGAGGCTGCCAATTGCACGCAGCTTGCGCGAAATTTTCCTGATAAAAACCTGCTGATTCCCGCAATATATTGGGATTGGTGTCGTGAGCAAGTCATGGTGATGCAGCGCATGTATGGCACACCTGTAAGCAAAATTGATGTGTTGCGCGCTAAAGGTATTAACATCACTAAGCTGGCGCATGATGGTGTGGAAATATTCTTTACTCAAGTTTTTCGCGATGGCTTCTTTCATGCCGACATGCATCCAGGCAATATACAAGTGGCGGATGATGGCCGTTATATCGCATTAGATTTCGGCATTATGGGTACGCTCAGTGAAACGGATAAGTACTATTTAGCACGTAACTTTCTAGCTTTTTTCAATCGCGATTATCGCGATGTAGCCGTTGCGCATATTGAATCTGGCTGGGTACCAAAAGACACTAATGTTGAGGCATTAGAAACTGCAGTGCGTGCGATTTGCGAGCCTATTTTTGATAAGCCGTTAAAAGATATTTCATTCGGCAGAACGTTACTCAGCTTATTTCAAATGTCACGTCGTTTTGGTGTTGTAATACAACCTCAGTTAGTCATGCTGCAAAAAACTTTGCTCAATATTGAAGGGTTAGGTCGTGATTTAGATCCGAATATTGACCTTTGGCAAACTGCGAAGCCATTTTTAAATCGTTGGATGAGCGAACAAGTAGGATGGCGCAGTGTTGTAAAAACATTTAAAAAAGAACTACCGTATATTTTAAAAAACACCCCACAAATGCCACGCTTAGTGCATCAGTTTTTAACGCAACAAAC
>JACMNP010000078.1 GCA_014378495.1 Methylotenera sp.
ACCGATAATCCCTGCTTGGTCACCCATGCTAGAAATAATCACATTAACCTTGCCACGCAAAGTGGGAATTAAATCTTCATCGAGTTGCCGCTGAAAAGCGGACTGCATTAGCGGCCAAGCTGCGCTCATGCCACCGCCGATTACAATCTCGGTTACATCAATCACTTTTAATATATGGGCTAATGCTTGTGCTATGGCAGCTCCTGCTAGCGCATAGGCGTTAATTGCAGGTTGGTCACCTTGATTAGCGCGATTGGCTATTTCTTGCGCGTTGATTTGCTGACCAGTGGCTTCAATATAACTAATAGCAACGCCGCTGGCCGAGGCGTATTGCTCCATGCATCCTGCGTTACCGCAACCACATTGCCTACCACCATTTTTAACGATGATATGCCCTACTTCCATCGCTACACCGTGTTGGCCTTGAAACGGCTGTCCGTTCAAAATCAATCCACCGCCCACGCCTGTACCTAAGCCAATATAAATTAGACTTTTGATATTTTTACTCGAAAGGATTTTATTTTGCAGCTCTTCTTCTTGAGCGTCTTTATTTGTAGTTTGATTCACTAACATGGCATATTCACCATAAGCTGCGGCTAGTGCATCGTTTTCTGTAATGACAGGTAATTGTATCAATCGGCTTAAGTCTGTACTTAAATCTACATTACTTAACCCTGGTAGATTTGGCGATTGCGAGATTTTTTGGGTTATGGGGTCAATAAAGCCAGGAAAACCAATGCCTACTGCGGATATTTCAGGATACTGCGCACGCACACTTTGAACGGCATTAGCAATGGTAGCTAAAATAGTCTGCCATGCATGTTCGGGTGAATGTTGATTTGCTTTACACAAGTTTGAGAAGTCCGCTTCAAAGCGCATTTCTTCAAGTAAATATGGTTTGCTGTCAATGCTGTTGGCATCGTAATTAACCACGCCTACGCGTAAATTAGTGCCACCGACATCTATACCAATCAGCATAGTCATACACGGCCTGTGCGTACTACCACTTCTAAAAAGCTTGATTGCTGTACTGGAGATAAAGTCTCAGATAGCTGCTCCCAAGTAAAACGCCAATGCCAATTGCCTGTGCTAGTGCCTGGTGTATTCATACGATGACTAGTATCAAGTGCCATTAAATCTTGCATAGGAATAATTGCCAACTGCGCCTTAGATTCAAGCGCCATGTTAATTAAATCGGTCGGCATATCAGGTGTATGTTGCTCAGCATGTGATGCATTTAAGTAGGCATGCACATACTCACGCTGCTGGTCATCCATACTTTGATACCAACCGACAGTCGTATCATTGTCATGCGTACCAGTGTAAACCACGCTATTCACATCAATATTGCGTGGCAAATAAGGATTATCGTCTTGACCACTAAAGGCAAATTGTAAAATCTTCATCCCAGGAAGATTGTATTTCATGCGCAAGGCATCTACTTCAGGCGTGATGATACCCAAATCTTCAGCAATTAAAGTCACGTTTGGCAGAGCTTGTGTGATGGCGGCCAATAAGTCATCGCCAGGTGCTAATGCCCATTGCCCATTCATTGCCGTTTCTTCAGTCGCCTGGACTTCCCATGCGGCTTCCAAGCCTCTAAAATGATCGATGCGCACCATATCAAACAATGCACTTTGCGTTCTCATACGCGAAACCCACCAAGCATAGCCATCGGTCGCCATTGCCTCCCAATTGTAATGTGGATTACCCCAACGCTGACCTGTGGCACAAAAGTAGTCTGGCGGAACACCTGCTACTACACTCATATTTTTGTTTTCATCTAGCTTAAATAAGTGTGGCTGGGCCCAAACCTCCGCGCTGTCATAGGCGACAAAAATCGGAATGTCACCGAACAAATACACGTTTTTACTAGCAGCATATTCTTTTAAACTATGCCATTGGCTAAAGAACATAAATTGCGTAAATTGAATGATGGCAATTTCTTCGGCTAATTCGGTATGTGCGGTCTGCAGGGTAGTCGCGTCACGATTTTTATAAGCTTCAGGCCATTGATCCCAGCCTGTGTTATTAAATTTACTGCGTAATGCTAAAAACAAAGCAAAATCATTGAGCCAATGCGCTTGCTGACTACAAAACTCTACAAATGCAGGTGGTATACCAATTTGCTTGCTAAACACGTGATAAGCTTTGGCGTATAGCTGCGATTTATTAAATGATTCACTCGTAATAAACGTATCTACATCATCTTGTGTAAGTAAACCCTGAATTTGTAGTGCTTCTAAACTAATAAAATCTGGATTACCCGCATGCGCAGATAGGCATTGATAGGGAGAGTTATCTGCATGCGGCATGTTAATTGGCAAGGTTTGCCAAATAGTGACACCCATCGTGTGGAATAAATCCACCACACGTTTTGCCTCTGTTCCTAAATCACCCACGTAATAAGGACTTGGCAGCGAACTAATATGTAATAAAACCCCTACTCGGCGTTGATTCAAAAGCGATACATTAGTTGGCTGCGTCATTATTATTTACAATATATAAGGTCAAATTACGGCTAAGCTTTTAGGCTTATCTATTACTATTTAGTGCGCCTGACCTCGGCGCTTAATATTACTTAAATCTTTACTACTCTGAACCACGGCGCATCGTACCTGCATTATCAGCACTCCCACCACCCGCACTAATAGAAGTGTTTAATGCTACGGGTACGGGCTGTTTTAATAAGGTATATAAGTTGATTAGATTACGCCGATAGAGCTTGTCAAAACTGGCAACACTATCTGATGAGTTATAATCACCAAACCACCAAAACCAATCTGAACCCTCGCACACTGCTAACTGCCGCTCACACTCAACTAATTGAGCGGCCTCTAAGATATTGCTAGCGAATACTTTATCGTAAGTCTTCTTAGCTTCACACAGTAAGTCCCATGCTAAATTTTTGTCTTTACTACCAATCCATGTACTAAAAGTACCGTATACCCAGCTACCAGCGGCTACCTTGGGTAAAATCGGGGCAGACTTATCTTTGCTTTGATAAAGTTTAGACTGATATAAATCTACCATATCACTAAAGGTAGTCATTTCAATATCAGGGTGATTCGACAATGCTGCATAAAGCTCTTTTAAGAAGTAATAACCGTTATAAGGGTAATATTCCCATGCATTTTCACCATCTAAAATCACGCTAACTACTTTAGCTTTATCAGAAGTATTAATTTTATGGGCATGCTCTAGCGTATGTATAAAATCATTCACCGCATCACTAGAATGCATTTTTGCATATTCAAACCCAATTTTATCCGATAGTTGATCATCTCTAAAAAAGCATAAAATATCCTGCTCACCATTTGTCACACGGTATGGCTGATAGAGATACTCCTGCTTATCTTCAACACTTAATTGAGATTTAACTAGACTATTGGCTAATACGCCCTGCCCTGTAGCCGCCCATTCCACGCCATGTTCCGCCATTAAAGACAATGCCGCATGCGAGACGCCACCTTCCGCTGGCCACATACCACGCGGTTCTTCACCAAAGTATTCAGCATGTGATTTTTTAGCTGTGATTACATGATACGCTGCGCGTGCTTGGCCGCCGTTGTACTTTGCGTTTTGTGGCAAAGGTGCGTCTGGCATCGCATCTAAAGTAGATTTAAAATCTAGCAATAATGGCAATATGGGGTGGTAATACGGCGTTGTTGAAATTTCAATCTGTTTAGACTGCATCAACGCTTTGTAGCGAGGAATCAAACCTGCAATCGTTTCACCAATCACAGCGAATAATTGCTGTCTATCTTCTAAAGTAAATAACACACCTTTAGTCATCAGTGCTTGTATCACCGTATTGTTACGACGTAAGCTCTCTCCACACCAAGCCAGGTGATACCAAACTAACAAATCAGCTTTATATTGCGCTGATAGATAATGGAAATCATTTTGTGCAGACCCACACTCAGACATCATGGGTGCCACCAGCTGGTATAACTGTAACAAGCGCTGATAATGCGGGAATGGACTCAGCATTTTTTCGTGATGACTTTTAAAGCAACTTTCTACTATTAAACAACATTGCGCTTGATTTATATTGGCAAGATCAGGCTCAATCAATAGCGCTAATAAAGGGTCACGAATCTTTTTTTGCTTGAATTGCAGGCTGTAATCGTCCAGTTGATCCAGCAAAATAGGTACATAGTTAAATGAAACCCGTGCCTTTGGATTTTCTTCTAAATGAAAGGCCATGTCGCTGTAGTCCTTCATGGCATGCAAGTAGGTCCACGGCAACACGTATTCATTAGTGACTAGGTCACGGTAATCTGGCTGATGCATATGCCAGTAAAGATTGAGATATAGCTTTGGGCGGCTAGGTTTCACTTGAGCGTACAACCTTAAAAGTTAACATTAATATTATTATAGCGACTAATGTTATGTAACTTGATAGCGATATTTAAACTAATTTTCTCAATTTTAAATAACGCGATACAAGTCTTGGCCCAACATATCTGGTGTAACTAATGTAATCCCTTTTTCTGACACATAGAAACGCTTAGCATCTAATGCTAAGTCCACGCCAATTTGCATCCCTTCTGGAATATTGCATCCACGATCTATCACCACATTTTTAAGGATCACATGTCGATTCACCGTAACTTTTGGCAAAATAACTGCACCTTCAATATAACAATAACTATGTACGCGCACATCTGAAAATAGGACTGAGTCATCAACGCTAGAGCCGCTAATCAAGCAACCACCAGACACTAACGAATCTGTCGCGCTACCTCGCCTATCATTATTATTAAACACAAATTTCCCAGGGGGCAGCTGTTCTTGGCAAGTCCAAATCGGCCATTCTCTGTCATACAAATTGAGTTCTGGAATCACTTTGGTCAGCTCCATATTAGCTTCCCAGTAAGCATCTATAGTACCGACATCACGCCAATAGTAGTTACCATCTTTAGCACCTACGCAACTATCAGTAAAACGATGCGCCTGTACTTTATATTTTTTAATCAGATAAGGAATAATATCTGCACCAAAATCATGGCTAGACTTAGGGTCGCCTGCATCGCGAATCAATTGCTCATACAGAAATTTAGCATTAAAAATATAAATACCCATACTTGCAAAAGCCTTAGTCTCGTCGCCAGGCATATGTTTAGGGTTAGTAGGCTTTTCTGCAAATTCAATCACACGGTCAGTTTCATCCACAGCAAGCACACCAAAACCTTTAGCTTCTTCTAAAGAGACATTGATACAAGCA
>JACMNP010000079.1 GCA_014378495.1 Methylotenera sp.
TCTATCAGCATGGGTTCTTTATAAAAGCTGTTGACATGCCCTAAACACAACACGGCAATGGGTTTAGCATCACTGGGCATGTCCAATAGTTTTGCTAAAGCGAGTGGATCAAAAATTGATACCCAGCCCATACCCAAACCTTCAGCGCGCGCCGCCAGCCACATATTTTGAATCGCGCAACTGACTGATGCCAAATCCATTTCTGGCAGAGTTCTACGCCCAAAAATATGCTGCTCACGTTTATCGCATAAGGCGACTACTAGTAGTTCGCCACAATCTAAAATACCTTCAACTTTTAGCCGAGAGAATTCTGCCATGCGTGCAGTATTTTCGTATTCACCAATCGCTTGCGCGGTTTTAACACGCTCTTCATCGACTAGCTCATGAATGTTTTTACGCAAATTGAGATTAGAAATTCTGATAAATCGCCACGGTTGCATCAAACCCACACTAGGTGCGTGGTGAGCTGCCCACAAAATCTTAGTCAGTATTTCAGGTTCAACTGGCGTGGACAAAAAATGCCGCATATCGCGTCGCTCAGCAATTGCACGGTAAACCGCAGCAATTTCAACATCTGAAAATTTATGGTTTTGCATAAGCGAGGATGATTGCTAAGTAAATTTCCGAATTAAAAATGCAAGGTGATGGGCAAATTATAGCGTTATTTTCATCACTATTTTTCAAGCTATTTTTTGATATGAAATTCGCAATGTATTGTAATACTTTGAAAAATCCACGTTAGCTATTGACTATAATCATTTTTTTCAATTATAGTGGTCATATGGATGCAGATTTAAAAGCGCTAGAACAAAAATTATCGCACTTAATTGCGTTATGCAATGAGTTGCGCGTTGAGAACTCTCAGTTGCGTATTGATTTAAGTAGCATGCAAAGTGATACTGCTTTACTAAAAGCAAACATGGAAAAAGCCAGTGAGCGTGTTGAAGCTTTAATAGAGAGCTTACCTTTAACCGATGTCAGTGCCTGATTTGAGTAAATACCAATGAGCGAAACTAAAGGTGTAGATGTCAATATTATGGGCCGCGAGTTCACGGTGTCATGTACTGATGAAGAGCGTCCTGGCTTAATCAATGCCGTTAATTTTTTAGATAAAAAAATGCGCGATATTCGCGATAGTGGCAAAATCATTGGTGTTGAACGTATTGCGATTATGACAGCATTGAATTTATCGCATGAGCTATTGAACAGCAAAAGTGGTAATGTCGATGTCGGTGATTTCAAACGTAGAATCACACAGATGCAAGATGATATTGATAAAGCGTGTACTGCTAAATAAACAGCTAATTCTAATCAGTACTAGAAAATAGTAATAAAAGCTTAATAATTATTGAGCTAAAGATAGTAAAATCATTTCAATGGCTTTAGAACTTATAAAGCGTCTCGATTTCAAATCAATGGTTTTAAAAAATTGGTTTAAAAGTTTGTTCTCTGCGGTGCGGTTTAGGCTATTAATTCCTAGAACTAGTTTATAGCATCGGTTTTGGTCATTCGAGTGTTGTGTGCGCGCCCCCTTTAATCCTTAATTGGGTTGAGAGTCTTTTAAGACCTCCTGGCGGGTGTACCTAATGCGCTCTAGGCCGCTACCACTTGAGCCTTTTTGGTTCAGGATGCTAGCCTAGGCTGTATCCGTGGAGAACTCCCCCTATTTGATTTAGCTATATTTTTTGCCTAAATTTTTTATCTTAGCTCGTGATATTTCAAATCTGCCAAGCTCACGATCTCTAAACATTTTATGTGGGTAGATTCTAAAATGACGGGTGGTGCAAAACCTGCTTCACTTGCTTCAAGCCAGCGTGCGGCACACACGCACCAACGGTCCCCCGGACGTAAGCCTTCAAAACCGTATTCTGGGCGTGGCGTGCTTAAATCATTGCCGCGTGAAATAGAAAACGCTAAAAATTCTTCAGTGACTTGCGCGCAAACGGTATGACTGCCGGTATCGTCTGGCCCTGTTTCGCAACAGCCATTACGAGTAAAGCCAGTTAATGGAAATAAACTACATTCTTGCAACGCAGTGCCAAGTACGTTTTTATCTTGCGGCTTTTTGATTAAGTTGTTGGCCATATCGATATTCTCTAATTTTCAATAATTGCGTTCAGCTATATTGTCGTACAATTTATGCTGTAAATCATAACAAAATTAAATATTCATTCAATGAAGAATAAAGGTGAACTATGCGCTACTGGCTAATGAAGTCTGAGCCTACTGATGTATCGATTGATGATTTAGCCAGTTTTCCAAACCAAACTGTGGATTGGTACGGTATCAGAAATTATCAAGCTAGAAATTTTATGCGCGACCAAATGAAAGTGGGTGATGGTGTATTTTTTTATCACTCCAATTGTGATGTACCTGGTATTGCGGGTATCGCAGAGGTATGCACACTGGCTTACCCAGACCGTTTACAGTTTATTAAGGGCCATAAATATTATGATGAAAAAGCCACGCCAGAAACACCGCGTTGGTTAAATGTAGACGTAAAGCTCGTACGTAAAACACGCTTACTGAGTTTAAAAGAACTGCGAAGCTATCCTGAATTAAGCAATATGCGCATTTTGCAACGTGGTAATCGCTTATCTATTACCCCTGTAGACCCCAAAGAATGGGCGTTTATCAACAGTAAGTTAAAATAAAAAAAGCCCCGAAATTCGGGGCTTTTTAGTAAGAACTATCAGTTATTTAATAGCTGTATCTAAACTACCCATAGATTTCGGATAAGTAACAATCCCCCAAGGCGTTTTTTTATCATCAATCTGTTTCGTCACTTCAAGCTTTTCTGTATCGATTACAAATACCGAATTTGATTTACCGCAGGCCAACAATACTTCTTTATCGTCTGGCGTAAATGTAAAGTGCCAGCAACGATTGCCAGTCGGAATATCTTTAATTTTCGCATACGTTTTGGCATCATAAACTTCTAATGTTTTAGCTTTGTTTGCAGCCACAAAAATGCGCTCACCTTTACGGTCGTAAGCAATGCCGTAGGGCGTTACACCTGTATCTACAGCACGTAGTACTTTAAAGTTTTTATCCATCACGATAAATTTATTACCGAATTCCAAGGTGGCCAAATAAGTTTTACCATCTGGCGATACTTTGATGCCGCGTGGGCGGTCACCGTATTCATGTGTTTTGATAGTTTTTAATAATTTACCTGTTTTAAGGATGTGTACGGTCACACTATTATCAGCTTCATTCGTAATAATTAACTGTTTGCCATCTTTACTAAATTCAACACCTTCAGTTTCTGGGCCACCAATGATTTCACGCACTTTTTTGCCTAGTTTTAAATCAATAATTCCTATGCGGGCTGGCTCTTGGTCGTCATCTTCATTTTCTTTTTCTGCGGCCTTTGCAGCATCTGACCCTGGTGTTGGAGGTGGGCCAGCTTTAGCGCTGGGCTCATAAGACACAAAGGCAAAATTGCCACGTATACGCACGAATTCAGGATTTTTACCTACTGGAATTTGTTTAACAACTTCATTAGTTGCGGTATCAATAATAGAAACACTGCCATTTTCACGCGTAGCCACTATCAAAAATTTACCATCGTCAGTGACGGCTAAACCACGTGGACCTTCAGCTTTTACGTCAATATCTGCAACAGAAGTCAATGTATTCAAATCGATGACTGATACTCCACCATCTTGGTTAGAAACATATGCTTTGCCGCGATCAGCAGCGTTAGCGTTGATACCAAGCGTCATGCTCACAGCAGCTGCAATCATTAAATGTGTTAACTTCATTCTTTATTTCTCCTTAATAATTTGTTGATCTTAAATATAGGGCACATTAAATATACTTAGGTTCAATCAAATGTACTGTCCTCAACATTAGTGTTAATAATATGCAAGAATCATTCTTTAAATTTAATTTATTAAAAACAATAGGTTATGTTTCACAAGGTAATAATTGGCTGTATATAACCACCAATATGGTTGTATAGACGCAATTAACCTAAAAATAATTGATAAGCTGGATTATTGGTTTCATCCCAATGTGGATAACCAAGATTGTCTAAAAAATCTTTAAATGCAACAGTATCTGATGGGGGTACTTGCATACCAACTAACACGCGTCCAAAGTCTGCACCATGATTGCGGTAGTGAAATAAGCTGATATTCCAATCATGGCCCATCGTATCTAAAAACTTCATTAACGCGCCAGGTTTTTCAGGAAACTCGAATCTAAATACCATCTCATTTTTCGCTTGTGGCGCATGTCCGCCCACTAAGTGACGTAAATGCAATTTCGCCACTTCGTTATCGGTTAAATCAATGGTAGGTAAGCCTTGCACTTTAAGAGAGGTGACTAACTTTTCAGATTCCGCCGGATCAGCAATCGCTACACCTACAAAAATATGTGCGTTTTTAGGGTCAGAATAGCGATAATTAAACTCAGTGATATTGCGGTCACCCAGCAAGCGACAGAATGTTTTAAATGCGCCTGGTTTTTCAGGAATCGTTACTGCTAATACGGCTTCGCGCTTCTCACCAATTTCAGCACGTTCTGCAATAAAGCGTAAACGATCAAAGTTCATATTCGCGCCAGAAGCGATGCCAATCAAGGTTTCACCTTGTAAATTATTGCGCTTCGCATATTCTTTAATACCAGCGGTCGCTAGTGCGCCAGCGGGCTCCAAAATGCTACGGGTATCTTCAAATACATCTTTAATAGCAGCACAAATCGCATCGTTATCAACCACGATCATTTCATCTACATATTGCTGACATAAAGCAAACGTATGCTCGCCCACTTGTTTCACTGCAGCGCCATCGGCAAAAAGACCTACTTGGTCTAACATCACGCGTTTGCCCAGTTTGAGCGACTCTGTCATCGCTTCTGCATCTTTTGCCTCAACCCCAATTATTTTGATTTCAGGCCGTATAGCTTTTACATAAGCAGCAATACCCGCAAGTAAACCTCCACCGCCTACGCAACAAAATATTGCATGAATAGGTTCTGGATAAGCATTTAATATTTCCATTCCAATGGTACCTTGACCTGCAATCACATCTGGATCGTCGTATGGATGGACAAAAGTAAGGCCTTCAACTTGCTCTAGTTTTAGCGCGTGCGCGTAAGCGTCCGAATAGCTATCACCATACAAAACCACTTCAGCGCCACGACTTTTAACAGCATTGATTTTAATGAGCGGTGTAGTGGTAGGCATTACGATGACTGCACGACAATGGAGCTTTTGTGCAGCCAAAGCAACACCCTGTGCATGGTTACCAGCCGAAGCCGCGATTACACCTTTTGCGAGTATATCCGCAGGCAAATTGACCATTTTGTTGTAAGCGCCACGTAATTTAAACGAAAATACAGATTGCATGTCTTCGCGTTTTAATAAAACATTATTTTTTATGCGTTTAGACAAGCTAGTCTGAAATTCTAGCGGCGTGATTTTTGCGACATCGTAAACACGTGAGTTTTGGATTTTGCTTAAATAATCGTTGATTGATAATGTTGCGTTATTCATGTTTGAGATTAGGCTACTTTGGCAATTTTCATTCGTTGCCATGCAGTGTTATAGTATTAGATGTACGCAATTATAAAGAAAAAATTGGGATTTAACTAAAATGCTAAGAGACGAACAAAAGTTATCGCAAGACGAATTAAAGCAACAAGTGGCAAAAGCAGCGGTTGAGTATGTAAAAAGTGGCATTATTGGTGTAGGCACAGGCTCGACTGCCAATTTTTTTATTGAAGAACTGGCAAAAGTAAAACATAAAATTGATGGTGCAGTAGCAAGCTCTGAAGCCACAGCACAGCGTTTACGCGGCCATGGTATTGAAGTGTTTGACCTGAACAGCGTTGATGGCATGGACATTTACGTAGATGGTGCTGATGAAATCACCGAGCACATGCACATGATCAAAGGTGGTGGCGGGGCATTAACACGTGAAAAAATCGTGGCAGCCGTGGCTAAACAATTCATCTGTATTTGCGATGCCAGTAAATTAGTACCGACACTAGGCAAGTTTCCACTACCGATAGAAGTGCTACCGATGGCTAAGAGTTATGTTGCGAGAGAGTTGGTAAAATTAGGTGGTCAACCAAAATTACGTGACTTTACAACAGATAATGGTAATGTGATTTTGGATGTGTTTGGCCTAACGATTACTGACCCGATTGCAATGGAAGCGAAAATCAATCAAATAGTTGGCGTAGTCACTAATGGTTTATTTGCCGCACGGCCAGCAAATATATTATTGTTAGCAACCGCAGATGGCGTTAAAACCTACAAATAATAAGCTTGTGAAAATAATGGCAACAATACCTAGCTGATGTAATTGTTGAAATATTGTTGTCATATTTGCCCATTATCATCACTAAATAAAATGATGTAATCAGCAAATGCTGTAATTAGTAAAAACCAAGGAAGTAACATGCAAACTGAACATACCTCTAAGCAGTACGATGCTGAACTAGAAGCAGTACGTGCAAAAGTACTTGAAATGGGAGGCTTAGTAGAGCAACAAATTGTAAGCGCGTTAGATGCATTGGTAAAGTTAGACCCCAAACTTGCCAAAGAAGTGATGGAGAACGACCGCCGTGTAAATGCTTTAGAAGTGCAAATTGATGAGGACTGCAGTCATATTATTGCGCGTCGTCAACCCGCTGCAGGTGATTTACGCATGGTGATGATGATGGTGAAAACTATTACAGACCTTGAGCGCATTGGCGATGAAGCGACTAAAATTGCACGCACTGCGCAAAAAATATTTGATGAAGATCGTATGTATAAGCCACGCTTTAACGAAATTAAAGCGATGGTTGTATTGGTTCGTGAAATGTTACGTACAGCATTAGATGGTTTTGCGCGTTTAGATGTGAGTAAAACAGTAGAGGTCGCTAGACAGGACGAGCAAGTAGATGAGCATTTCCGTGCCGCCATGCGTCAACTTATTACCTTTATGTTAGAAGACCCGCGCACTATTTCAATGTCATTGGAAGTACTGTTCGTGGCAAAAGCCATTGAACGTATTGGTGACCATGCGAAAAATATCGCAGAATACGTGGTGTATATGGTTAAAGGTAAAGATGTACGTCATATCTCAGTTGAAGATATGGAGCGTGAGACTCTGTAGGTTTCATATTTAAGTAACAAAAAGCGTCTTTGTAGACGCTTTTTGTTTTTGTAATACTGATTACTTTCTCCGCAGAATGGCCTTTCTCAAGCGTTTCCATGCTTTTCTAGTAGGGTTTATTCTCCTTGCTAATATTGGAGGTAACCAGTCATAAAGATAAGTATCTATGGTTTCTTTCATTACTTTAACTCTTAGTTCTTTGGTATCACCTGGCCTTGTTTTATAAATATTAGCATGTCTTGGCACTTCATCTAAAATGCTTTCTGATGCCGTATAGTAGTAAAGTGCTATGGATTTTCTAGTGTTAGTTTCTGGGCAATTTAGTGGATTAGGATGACCGTGAAATGCATCATGGTTCGTATTGAATATCGCACATCTATTAAAAATAGGTAAAATGGTGTGAACGTTAAATTGCATTGATTTATCCCACAACTCTAAACCTCCGCCCCACTCTTCTTCCCAATCTTTATTCAAGTAGATAATAATATTGACTCTTCTACGCATATTCAGTACTTGGCTGAGTTGAAAATCAGCATGAATACCTAGCAATCCACCACGTGAAGTTTCATGATAGCCACCACCAAAATAATAGGGATCTGGCAGTAATCTATTAATGCCTGTCAATCCTTCTAAAAATTTGAGCATTGGTGCGGAGTTAAAGAATGCAAATAAATCTCTAGTAGATTTATCACAGTTTGCAGGTGGAATTTGGCGTTTATGATGGCCGTAGTAACCAATTTCGTACTTAGATTCATCCTTAACTAAGGCCGCAGGGAAGTTAGCTAAAGCTAACTCTGCGACTTCATCAGGCAAAAAATTATCAATGGCGATGTGAGGGAAAGGCGTTGCATTTACATATGAGCTATTCAATGATTGACCAAAAATTTTTGCTTTTTCAGCATTCATTGTAAAGCCATCTACATTCTCAACTGGAAGCCTTCCTTCAATAACCATAAATCTTACCCTTAAATAATATTTTGTATCATCGGTTTTTCATTAATACGTCAATCTAAAAAATACGTTTAATAAATTGATTTGTAAATTAATGTAAATATATTACGAATTGTAATTTTAATCATAATAATATTATCTATATATGGCCCGAATGGGTTCCAACTTCAGCTTCTATTTTTTAAATAGCGTTTTTAACTACACTTTCTCAGGTACATAGCCAGTAGCCACATCAGCGCCATCACCAAAAAAGTATTTTTCAGTTTGCTCTGTTAAATATTTACGTGCAGCTGGATCGGCTAAACTTAGACGGTTTTCATTCACCAGCATGGTTTGTTGTTTGAGCCATATTGCCCAAGCCTCTTTTGAGACGCTTAAATAAATGCGTTTGCCAAGCTCGCCTGGGTAAGGAGGAAAGTCCATACCGTCTGCTTCTTTGCCTAATTTAATACAATTCACTGTGCGTGCCATATTTATCTTCTTTAATTTGCTTAATGGTTTAACTTATTGGATGATGCTTAAAACATAATGATAGCGCATGTTAAAATGGTTAGTGTAAATTAAACTAATCTAAAATTTAGCCCATATAGTTAGAAAGCCCGCGATGCAGATACCAGAAAATCAAAACTCACAATCTACTAAGGAAAGCCCTTTTAAAGGAAAAACCGGTCTTCCCCGGCTAATGAATGCTTTTGGTTATTCGTTAGAAGGTTTTAAAGCGGCTTTTAA
>JACMNP010000080.1 GCA_014378495.1 Methylotenera sp.
ACTTCAAAATATTTTCCTATGAATCAAATTTTTAAATACCAAAATTACGCATTTCTTAAACTTTTAGCGTTTCGTATACAAATAGTACTGGCTTACCAAATCATGGCGGTCGTAGTTGGCTGGCATATCTATGAGATTACGCATAACACACTGGCGCTTGGTTTAATTGGTCTGGCAGAAGTTATCCCTTACTTTTGCTGCGCTTTATTCGCGGGGCATGCGGTTGATCACCTTTATTCACGACGCATATTTGGCATGCTAGCAGCGATGATGCTATTTGCTAACGCGTTGACACTTACGGCATTATCATTAGGCTGGATAGGTGGTGATGCTAGCTTATGGATTTACGGTTCAATTGCGTTTACAGGTATCGCCCGCGCGTTTATTGCACCTAGCTATAGTACGTTATTTGCCATTATTTTACCTCGTGAAGAATATGCTCGGGCTTCTGGCGTTGGTAGCGCGGTCTTTCAATCTGGGTTGGTATTTGGCCCAGCAATCGGCGGCTTATTGGTTGGCTTTGCCAGCAAAACAGCAGCTTATTCGCTCGCTACACTATTGTGTTTTGGCGCTGCTATAGCAATGTGGTCATTAAGCGTTAAAGAACCAGAAGCAGCCGTGGATAGCCCACCAGTTTTCACGAGCATTCGTGAAGGTTTACGCTTTGTTTTTAGTAGCCAAATTGTGCTCGGGGCGCTTTCACTAGATATGTTTGCCGTATTATTTGGTGGCGCAGTATCCATGTTGCCTGCTTTCATTCAGGATATTTATCATTATGGCCCTGAAGGTTTAGGCATTTTACGCGCCGCCCCTGCGATTGGCGCCATTATTACGGGGCTTTGGCTCACACGTCACCCACTTAATAAACATGCAGGGCGGTGGTTAATGGGTGCTGTCATTGGTTTTGGGCTTTGTATCATAGGCTTTGGCTTAAGCACTTATTTTTGGGTTTCTGCTGGCTTACTATTATTTTCTGGCGTATGTGATGGCGTTTCAGTCGTGATGCGCACCACTATATTGCAACTAGCTACCCCTGATGGCATGCGTGGTCGCGTATCAGCGATTAACGGCATTTTTATTGGTTCTTCAAACGAGTTAGGCGCTTTTGAATCTGGTTTAACGGCCCGTTTAATGGGCTTGGTACCATCAGTAGTATTTGGTGGAATAATGACAATTTTGGTGGTGAGTGCAACCGCTAAGCTGGCGCCTAAATTGCGAAAACTGGAATTGGACCAACTAAAATAACCAGCTTAATTTTGAGTCAAATTATTAGTTATGTGGTTGGCCAGTTTTTCAACGCCATATCGATCACTGTCATTAGCTCATCTTTACTAGCACCACCTGTTGCCTGTACAGACAAGCCTTGATGAATCGTCGCAATGTACTTGGCTAAACTTTTAGCATTCACATGAGCTGGCAAATCACCCTGCGTCTTCGCCAGCTCAAAACGCTGGCTCAACACATTTTCATAGTTTTTTCGATACCCTATCAGTTCTTGCTGAATCATGGTTGAGCCTTGCCCACACGTTAGCGCGCCTTGCACTATCATGCAGCCGCGTGGGTTATCTGGATTACTCAAAAGCGCAGCCGAGCACGTCAAAAACTTTTCAACCACTTTATAGGCAGTTGGCTCATTCATAGCTTCAGCCGCATACGCTACTGGGCCAGCCAAATATTGGGCTAAAACTTTACGAAACAATGCCTCCTTGTTGCCAAAGGTTGCATAGATACTCGGCTTATTAACCCCTAATGCGTCAGCCAGCTCCGCCATAGAAGCACCTTCATAGCCACGTGACCAAAATACTTGCAATGCACTTTCTAAGGCGTCTTCTTGATTGAACGCTAGAGGCCTTCCACGTGGCTTGACTATTACTTTATTTGTCAGCGCCTTAGTAGATTTTTCATCTAGTTTTTCTGTATCGATAATATTGCTCATATCAGTTCTAAAATACTTTAATTCTGTTCATCAACTTATTATTGTACCACTAGGTACAAATATATTTGACAAACAATTTTAACTCCATTATGATTTATTTACCATTTGGTACAAAATTATACGAATCACTACCAGTGTTTAAATTTTAAGGATAACGAATATGGAACAACAATCAGAAAAAGTGGCTTTTATCACAGGCGCAAATCGTGGCATTGGGTTTGAAACCGCTAAAGGTTTAGGCGCATTAGGCATCAAAGTCATCATCGGTGCGCGTGATACTGCCAAAGGTGAAGCGGCTGCTAAACAATTACAAACGCTAGGCTATAAAGCTGAGGCCATTCACTACGATGCAAACCAAGCAAAATCTGCAGATGCTGCATTTGAATATTTAAACAAACATTACGGAAAACTAGACATCTTAGTTAACAATGCAGGCATTAACCAAGAGCAACTGATGGGTAGCAATAACAGTAGCACTGTGAGCGCCGATACTTTGCAACAAACTTTTCACAGCAACCTATTCGCAGTGATTGAGCTTACTCAAAAACTACTACCACTGATCAAAAAAGCACCTGCTGGCCGTATCGTCAATCTATCAAGCATATTGGCCTCGCTCACATTGCATAGCATGGCAAATTCACCGATTGACCCTGCAAAGGCTTTTGCTTACAACGCCTCTAAAACTGCCCTTAATGTTTACACCGTGCATTTAGCACATGAACTACGTGAAACTAATATCAAGGTCAATTCAGCACATCCAGGCTGGGTAAAAACTGAGCTTGGTGGTGACAACGCGCCAATGGAAGTAGCCGACAGTTATAAAACTAGTGTGCAATTAGCCACCTTAGATGCTGACGGCGCTAGTGGCGGATTCTTCCATCAAGGCGAAGCTTTACCTTGGTAAATAGTCCATTGACAAAACAGCGAATTAGAACGGCTGACTAGATAATCATACTTGGTCATTCGTTATTTTAGAAGTGCTTAGGAGAGAAAAATGGATAGTGCACCAAAAGATTTGAAATTTAACGGACAAGAGCTTTTTGTAAATCTCGCCGATGGAGAAGTTGTTCGGATAATTAAGACGGGGCAAGGCGAGCCGCTTTTACTGATGCATACAATTAGAACGCAAATTGAGTACTTCAGCGAAATGATTCCATTTTATGCACAAAAATATACGGTTTATGCCGTTGATTTGCCTGGCCATGGGCAATCCTCCATCAATAAGAAGATTAATTATGATGAACCCTACTTGAGGAAATCCATTATTGATCTAATTAATAAATTGGGGCTTGAAAACATCATTTTAGTCGGCGAATCAATTGGCGCAACACTATCACTCACTGTAGCAGCCTCTATTCCAAATAAAATCAAGCAGGTGATTGCTATTAATACTTATGACTATGAAACGCGCTATGCCGATGGTATTAGGCGTGGCAATTTTATCGCTAACTTTATGATGTGGAACTATTCAATTCCAATTAACGGCGCTATTTTTGCAGCGTTAGAAAATAGATTTTTCTTAAGCCTAGTGATGAATGGCGGCGTGACTAATATCAAAAAAATACCTACATGGTTAATGAAAATTTTTGATAAAACAGGCCATAAGTCTGGTTATGGCTATCTTGGTAGAAATATATTAAAAAACTGGCATAGTTGGGCAAGTGCGTCAACGTTTTATCATCGGATTAAAAGTCCAGTCACCTTGATTTATGGCGAAAATGACTGGTCGAAAAATGAAGAAAGATTAAGCACCTTAAGTAAAATTTCTACTGCCAAAATCGAGATCATACCTAACTCTGGGCACTTTCTAAGTGTGGATAATCCCAATGCACTCAAGCACATAATTACAAATAAACTCTAATAGAATCTGAATATTTTTAATATGGATAAACAAAGAGACTAAGGTCATGACAAACAAAATATCTTACCGTTATCGCACCATATTGTTTGCCTTAGTCATGTCTTGCAATACGGCATTGATTGTTTCTGGCATGATTATTTACTTGCACTCAGCATCAAAAGTGCATTTTATAGCCCAGTGGCTAGGCGCATTTATTACTGCATGGCCGATCGTATTTATCGCAATTTTATTGATTGCGCCGCTTGTGAATAAACTATTAAACCTGTTTGTTGAAGACAAATGACGAGCATGTAAAACTTCTTTATTAAAATATTTTTATTCAAGGCTGTTTTGCTAACCAATTTCCTGCACATCGCTTTCGTCTTTTAAAGCCACACCAGACACTTTAAGTCTTGAGGCTTCTTTAGCCAGCCAAAGTAGTTTTTTTGCCGCCGCAGCATACTGCAAACCTTCGGGGCGAACGTTTGAAATACAGTTTCTATCGGCATCGCTCAAGCCAGCTTTAGGGTTATAAGTTAGGTAAATGCCCAAACTATCTGGCGAACTCAAGCCTGGTCGCTCGCCAATCAGCATCGCCACCATACGCGCACCAAGTGCTTGGCCAATTTCATCGGCGATTGCCACGCGTGCTTGAGAGGCAACAACAATGTGACCTGTGTGCCAGTCATTGGGTAATAAATTGCGAATCTCTGCCAATAGTGGTGCAACATGCTTTGCCACAGCTAATGACGACAAACCATCGCCCACTACAATCAAAAAATCAATCGGTTTAGATTGAGTATGCGCCTGATGTAGATTTTGTAAGCTTGAAAGACTTTGCGCATGCAGCCTACGTCCCCAATCTGGACGCAACAAATAACTAGCACGGTCTGGCGCCATGCTTTTAGCGCGAACAGTAAAAAAGCCTTGCGCTTGAATATCACTTTCCAGTGCGTCGATATCTAATGCCAAATGCACTGCATCTCGTGCCATCGCATGGCTTAAGCCAAAATCTAGTACTTCTTTGGTAGGTAAACTACTGCCGACACGGCCGATTGCAATTCTTGCGCGAGTGAAAGCTTTGAGCTGCTGCCATGGATCTAGCTGTAGAGCCTCTGAATGTTGCGCCGCTGTCTCAGTTTTTTTAGCCATAATTAAGCTGCGCTCAATAAGTGTTTAGGCATATTTTGTAGCATGTGATGCACATTGGTGATTGGCTGCACTTGCCCACTCATATCCATAATCTGCATTTTTTTAAGCCACAACTCAAACTCTGGGGCGGCTTTCAAGCCTAATACTTTACGTAAATATAAGGCATCATGAAACGAGGTGGTTTGGTAATTCAGCATAATGTCATCCGCCCCTGGAATGCCCATAATGAACGTGAGCCCAGCCGTGGCGAGCAAGGTCATCAGCGTATCCATATCATCTTGGTCTGCCTCTGCATGGTTGGTGTAACAAACATCACAGCCCAAAGGCACGCCCAATAACTTGCCGCAAAAATGGTCTTCTAACCCTGCGCGGATAATCTGTTTGCCGTCATACAAATATTCCGGGCCGATGAAACCCACCACTGTATTTGTCAATAAAGGCGAAAGATGCCGTGCAATGGCATAAGCACGCGCTTCGCAAGTTTGTTGGTCTACCCCAAAATTAGCGTTGGCTGAGAGCACCGAACCTTGACCAGTCTCAAAGTACATGACGTTATGCGAGCCAAATTCGTTTTTTACTGTACCCCGATTCAATGACAGCGCTGCCGATTGCGCCTCTTTAAGCAAGGCAATATCAATCCCAAAGCTTTTATTGGCTTTTTCAGTGCCCGCAATCGATTGAAACACTAAATCTACAGGCGCACCACGTTCAATCAACTGAATTTGATTGGTCACATGCGTCAAAATGCAGGATTGCGTAGGGATTTCATACTGGTTAATGACGTCATCCACCAAATAGTACAAATCCATCAGCGCCGGCAAACTATCGGTGGCAGGATTAATGCCTATCACTGCATCCCCTGCACCGTAAAGCAAACCGTCTAGCATAGAAGCGGCAATACCGCGTGCATCATCCGTAGGGTGATTAGGCTGCAAGCGCACGGAAATATGGCCTGGCAAGCCGATGGTGTTTCTAAAAGTGGTAATGACAAGACATTTTTTTGCGACCAAGATTAAATCCTGATTACGCATGATTTTGCTCACTGCCGCTGCCATTTCTGGGGTGATGCCAGGCGCTATGCGTTTTAAAGTAGCGCTATCTGCAATATCAGATAGCAGCCAATCTCGAAAGTCACCTACGGTTAAATGGCTGATTTCAGAAAAAGCCTGTTTATCATGAGTATCGACAATCAAGCGCGTGACTTCATCGCTTTCA
>JACMNP010000009.1 GCA_014378495.1 Methylotenera sp.
ATAAAAATATCTGCTGGCGCACCATTTTCTATTTGTTTTGCTAAGGTTGAAGACGCCGCAAAAGAATGTACTATTTTTGTAGATTTTTCTTTTTCATACTGAGCATCAATGTCAGTTAATGCATTAGTTAAACTAGCGGCTGCAAATATGGTGATTTTTTCATCTGCATTTGCAGTAAAGCCTATACTTAAAATAAGCATGCTCAATAGCCGAATAACGATATTTTTAATCATTTTTTATCCTTATTAACCTTTAGATTAACACTATTCATTTTTAAATTTATATTATTTAAATTTACATTAAAAGTCGTATTGCGCTCTTAATACTACTGCATCTTCCGCATCATCTAATTTGCCATTTACACGGATGTCAGTATCAAATTTAGTATGAATATAGTTAAGCATTAAACGCGCGTTAGGATTAAGTAACCATTTTCCGCCAGCGGTCCATGCATCAGCTTCACTGGTAAATGAGCTAGTAGCATTTGGGGCAGGTAGTAGCGCTTTAAAGTCAGAGGCATCAAATTTGCTGTAGCGTAACCCTAGTTCAAACGCACCCCAACCATCTTTACTATCAAAATTATTTTTGGGTTTTAATCTGCCGAATAAACCACTTTTATAGCTCTCTGCATAGGACTCGCCAGTCACCAGCCAGTTTATATCTGCGTACCAGGCTTTAATATCATTATCAAATCTAGTAATTGCAGGGCCTGGACCACGCTTACCCTCAAAACTGGTATCAATGTATTCAGCTTGAAACTTTACTGGGCCGTAAGCTAGCGCAGTTTCTAGACCCCAACGATCTCTATCAGAGCTGAATCTTGATGGTGTAACCGTAGTGCCTGTAGTAGTTGAGTTAACGTTTGCAACATTGAAAAACTGCACACCACTACCTTCAGTGACCTGTGTAAGGCTATTACCTGCTGCAGTGGAGAATCCAATACTGCCTTCACTAGCGGATGCGCCAACATGTAGTACCACATTTTTATTCTCAATAAAATTGGCTAAATTAGCATTCACTCTGCCGCCAATATCTTTACTATCTTTTACGGCATCATTGTTTTGTCCACTACCATTCACAATGTAAGCATTATAATTTAGCCAGGATAATGGGTCACCAAACACCATCACGCCACGGTCATAGGTTGAAGTAAACATAGCTCCGTTATTCGTTGCCAAAGAGAGTTCTGTAAAGTCAGTAAAATTGGTGCTTTGTGGCCGTTCTAAACCAAAAAATGGCTTAAATTGACCAACCCGAATTTTGGCTGCGGACCAGCGGGTAAAGTCTAAATAGCCATATGTCAATGCAGTCGTGCCTTTAGCGCCTGTATTATCGTTAGCGTATTCACCTTCAATCCGAACAGCAAAGTCTTTTAAGAAAGAAAACGTGCCGCCAAACCTAGCACGACGAATACTGAACGTATCATTTTTCCAGTCATTAGGCTGAAAAGATCGATAGTCCGTTTGTATGCGCCCATTAAGCTGTAATTTCCAGTTTCCTGTTCCATCGTCAAACACCAAACCATCTTTGAAGCTACCGTACACTGGCGAGCCTTTGCTGCTACCTTTTTCCTCAGTCTTAGTAATTTTTGATTGGCTGACTTGATTTTCAATTCCCGCAAGTTCTTTAGTTAATATTTCAACCTGCTTGTCTTGTTCTGCACGTTGCTGTTGCATGTTTTGAATCATTTTCTCGAGTTGCTGGATACGTGACTCAAGGTCAGGGTTTTCCGCGTGCGCTGATAAAGGCATTAAAACTGCAATCATTGAAGAAAGTAGCGCGCGTTTTGAGAGATGGAATTGCATTTAAAGTCCCCTATGTTATTGGCTAAATGTTGCTGATGTGAATTTCGCTATATTATCAGAAATATAACGCTAGTAACATTGACGTAACAATTGTGCTGATAAAAAAAATTAGGGGGTAAATTGACTTACTTGACGTTAGATACTGGTGCTAATGTACTCAAAAAATTATCCATTTCTGATAATACATATCGCTCGGATTTAGACTGAATCTCTACATACTCTTGTAAAACATCATGACCAAATTGTGTGAGCATTGCGCCACCGCCGTGCGAACCGCCAATGACAGTCGTCACCAAAGGTTCTTTAAAACTAGCATTCATCACCATCACTAGATCCCAAGCACGTTTGTATGACATATTCATACTTTTAGCTGCGCCAGAAATTGATCCTTCACTGCTAATAGCTTTAAGCAATTCAGCCTTGCCAGGACCAAAAGCAATATGACTACCCTGCTGAATTTGAATTTTAATTTTCACTGAATGCATGAGTGAAGTTAACCATATTTTCAGTAAATTACATACTCCAATTAAAATAATCAATCGGCTTTTACTTCTAAACTAAATACTAATATTATTTCTACAAATCCTATATGCACCAAAATGGCGTGGTGCATATGCACCTTATCTGTGCAAGATATTGGGGCACATACTGCTTTAATGCTAGATACTATCAGTGTAATGTACCAACAATTAATAAGTGAAATCATGGTGATAAGTCATTATAAATAACTTGGCATGGCATTTGCTACTGTACTTACTGAAACCACTTGGTAGAGCCATCATGTTAAGAGTAATGATTGTTGATAATGATGTAGAGCGTACCAAACCACTTAAGCAGTCTTTGCTTGATACTGGCTATGAGGTGATTGCTCATTTAAGAGATACGGTTAACTTAGATGATGCATGTTGTGAGTTGAAGCCAGACATTGTCATTATTGATACAGACTCGCCAAGTCGCGATACGCTGGAAAATATTTGTGTGATGACAATGAATGAGCCACGGCCCATTGTAATGTTTACGCATGATGGTGATAAAGAACAGATTAAATTAGCCACACAAGCAGGTGTCTGTGCTTATGTAGTGGGCAGTATTCCGAATGAACGGTTACGGCCAGTAATAGATGCTGCAGTGGCAAGATTTGAAGAATTTAAGCATTTACGTGAAGCGCTTAATGAGGCCAACAATAAGTTGAATGAACGCAAGGTGATTGAGCGCGCAAAAGGCTTAATTATGAAGCAACGCAAGATTGATGAAGATGAAGCCTACAGTTTGTTGCGGTCAATGGCGATGCAAAAAAATATGCGCATTGCCTCGCTATCAGAACAAATAGTTGAAGCAGCACAATTACTGCTCTAACTGAAAATAGATATTTTGTTTTTACTGTCCAATGATGGGCTACAAAAAATAAAATACAAGAGATTAGATGCAAATAGAGCCAAAGTAGGCTCGAACTTACTAGTAATACAAGACAAAGACGTCTTGATAAATAATCAGTGCTGATAGTTTAAGCATTGATTTTTATCAGACGTCTTTTTTTATGGACTTTTGTTTTACAGATTTTTAATTAGATATATGAATTTTTGAACAGTTTTTAAGAAAATTTGAATCATTTCAGGAGAAAAAGATGAGTAGTAATGACATAACATCCGATAAAAACAATAGCAATTTTTTACAAAGTATTGCTGTAGATAACAGTCGCCGTGATTTCTTCCGTACTAGTGCAGCGGGTGCTTTTGGTGCTGCAGCCTTAATGGGTTTAGTGCCAAACTCCATCAAAACTAATGCCTGGGCTGCAGGTTCTGACGCACCTGAAATCACAGAAGTAAAAATCGGATTTATTCCATTAACAGATTGCGCACCAATTGTAGTAGCCGCTGAAATGGGCTTCGATAAAAAGTATGGCATCAAAATAATTCCGCAAAAACAAGCGTCTTGGGCGGCTATTCGCGATAAAACAGTGAATGGGGAGTTACACGCCTCTCATGTGTTGTACGGGCTTGTGTATGGCGTACAAATGGGTATCGGTGGTCAACAAAAAGACATGAAAGTATTGATGAACTTAGACCATAACGGTCAAGCCATTACTTTATCAAACGGTCTGAAAGATAAAGGCGTTAAAGATGGAAAAACGCTTAAACGCCTATTAGATAACGAAAATCGCGATTATATTTTTGCGAATACATTCCCAACGGGCACACACGCAATGTGGCTTAACTACTGGCTAGCCGCTAATGGCATTAATCCAGTGACAGATATTAAATCGATTGTAGTACCACCACCACAAATGGTCGCTAATATGCGTATCGGCAATATGGATGGCTTCTGTGTGGGTGAGCCATGGGGTGCACGTGCTATTGCGGATAAAGTAGGCTTTACAGTAACGACCACGCAAGATATTTGGTTGGACCATCCAGAAAAAGTATTGGGTACTACAGGTGAATTTGTGGCTAAAAATCCAAATACTGCACGGGCAATGATTGCCGCCATTTTAGAAGCTTGCAAATACATTGACGCCGTTGAAAACCGCGCAAAAGTTGCAAAACTGATCTCTGGTAAAGCTTATGTCAATACTTCTGAAGAGGTGATTGCAGGCCGTTTTGTAGGTGACTACGACAATGGTATTGGTAAAAAATGGAAGGACCCTAACTACATGAAGTTTTACCAAGATGGTACGGTTAACTTTCCATACCTATCTGACGGCATGTGGTTCTTAACACAGCATAAGCGTTGGGGTCTATTAAAAGCTGATCCTGATTATTTATCAGTGGCTACCAAAGTGAATGAAATCAAGCTTTACAGTGAAGCTGCTGGTTTAGTGGGTGCGGCGATTCCTAAAGATCATATGCGCTCTAGCAAATTGATGGACGGCATTGTATGGGATGGCAAAAACCCGGCTGCTTATGCCGCTGGCTTCAAAATAAAAGCATAGATTAACTTTAAATTAAAGATTTACTAAGTGACTAAATAATTCAATATCAAGACGATTCAATATCAAGTAATTGAATAATAGTTGCTTAGTAAATGCCAACAACAAAGGAGCTCCTCATGAGTGCCATTAGTTTAGAAAAAGAAAGTTTGAAATCTATCAAGCAAGTTGCGAGTCATGAAGATGCAACTAGTAATGTGATTGCAGCTAATGATGAAAGCGCACAACTTGAAATTGATTCTTCTGCAGCTAAAATCAAAGCCGCTAAGAAAAAAAAGATGTCTATTGCGGTTAATCATCGCAATAATAAAACTTACGCTTTCTTTAAAGTAGTTTTACCACCGATGTTTGGTATTTTATTGTTTCTAGGAATTTGGACTTTAATTTCCCATCAAAATCCAGTATTGCCAGGTCCAGTAAGCACATGGAAGTCGGCTGTAGAGTTATTTGCACATCCTTTCTATATCAACACCATGGACGACCAAGGCATAGGCTGGAATATTCTAGCTTCACTCAAACGTGTTGCTTTAGGTTTTGGTTTAGCGGCTTTAGTAGGCATTCCACTTGGTTTTATGATTGGTAGATATGAGTTTATGTCTCGTATGTGCGCGCCAGTCATTGGTTTGTTGCGTCCAGTATCACCACTTGCTTGGTTACCACTTGGTTTACTGGTATTAAAGGCGGCTGGTCCTGCTGCGATTTGGGTCATCTTTGTATCTAGTATTTGGCCGATGGTCATCAACACTGCTGTCGGTGTGAGCAAAGTACCTGAAGACTATATGAACGTCGCAAAAGTGCTTAATTTAAGTGAGTGGAAAATTATCACTAAAATTTCATTCCCTTACGTCATGCCTTACATGATGACCGGTGTACGTCTTTCAATTGGTATTGCGTGGTTAGTGATTGTAGCTGCAGAAATGCTCAATGGCGGCGCTGGTATTGGCTTTTGGCTGTGGGATGAATACAACGCATCTAACTACGAACATATCATTATCGCAATTTTTGTAGTCGGTATTATCGGCTTAGTACTTGAGCAAACATTAATTGCAATTGCCAAACGTTTTAGTTACGAATAAGGACATTATCATGGATACAACGACTAATACGGCAATCAGTAAAGTAACAGACCGCTACGTATATATCGAAGATGTTGATATGCGTTTTGTGACGAAAAAAGGTGTTTTTGAAGCCTTAAAGGATATTAATCTATCAATCAAACAGGGTGAATTTATCTCCTTGATTGGCCACTCAGGTTGTGGAAAATCAACCTTGCTGAATTTAATTGCAGGCTTGCTAGAACCTTCTGAAGGTCATTTGTTTTGTGCGGGTAGAGAAATTGCAGCGCCAGGGCCAGAGCGTGCTGTGGTGTTTCAAAATCACTCACTACTACCTTGGCTAACTTGTGCGGAAAACGTGCAACTTGCCGTTGAGCGCGTATTTGGCTCTGAAAGCAGCGTGCAACAACAATTACGCACGGTTGCTGCATTAGAGCTAGTCGGGCTTTCACATGCGATGGACAAACGCCCGAATGAAATCTCTGGCGGGATGAAACAACGTGTTGGTATTGCTAGAGCACTAGCAATGGAACCAAAAGTATTGCTACTAGATGAGCCGTTTGGTGCGCTAGACGCGCTTACTCGCGCTGGCTTACAAGATGAGCTTATGAAAATCATGGCAAAATCGGGCGCAACCGCAGTAATGGTAACGCATGATGTAGATGAAGCCGTACTACTCTCAGACCGCATAGTAATGATGACCAATGGCCCATCAGCAGGCATTGGCGAGATTCTAGATGTGAATCTAGCCCGTCCAAGAGCGCGTTTAGCGCTAGCAGAAGATAAAGACTACAACCATTTACGCAGCGAAGTATTGCGCTTTCTATATGAGCGCCATGCTAAAAAAGTGGCTTAGGACTTTGACCATATCAGTCGCATTGATTTAATAACTTATAAAAATATTTTACAAACAGGGAAAAAAGATGAAACTCAACACATCATTCAAGCTAAATTTAATCATGGCTTGCACTACAGTTGCTTTAGCCAGCATGGCTCAAATCGCCAATGCAGAAGACGAAGCTATTAGCGAGTACACGTTACTAGACTCCATCATGCAGGGCAAACCGATGACGAGCTTTCGGTTACGTTATGAGGAAGTCAATCAAGATGGTTATCAACCTGCAAACTTAATTGGCACTACTACAGCTACACCAAATAACCCAACGCGTAATAATCAACTTAAAGATGCTGAGGCTATCACTTTACGAAGCTTGGTTGGTTGGCAATCTGCCCCCTTCCATAACTTTAGCTTTGCTGGCCAAGTGATTAATGTCAGCAAATTTAAAGATGATTACAATGACAGCACAAATGGTACATTAATCAATGGTGTTTCTAACCAACGCAACAATGTTCAATATGCAAAAATCGTCGATCCTGATGAAACCGATATTAACCAGTTATTTGTTGATTGGACTGGAATTAAAAATACCCGCGTGAGATTAGGTCGCCAACAAATCAACTTAGATAATGTCCGCTTTATTGGCGATATCGGCTTTCGCCAAGTGATGCAAGTATTTGATGGCGTAACTGCGTTAAATAAATCTATTCCTGATACTGAAATCTATGTGGGTCACATTGAACGTGTGAAACAAATCACCACTGAATTACGCAGTGATGGTGCTTTAGAGATTATTAACGCTAAGTACAGAATTTCCCCAACGGAGTCTTTAGTCGGTTATGGCTATTTTTCAGGCTTTAGTGACCTAGGTCTTGGTCGCGCTTGGTTTGGTAATGCACCACTTACTGGTGGTGGCACTAAAAACGGTACCGCTAACCAAAATGCAGACCAAGGTAACAAAGTGATCGGGGCACGTTTAGATGGCGTTCATAAAATTGATGATGACTGGAAAGCGCTTTATACCGCTGAGTACGCAAAACAAACAAATTATAATGGCGGTGACTCGCGTATCGATGCGCATTACTATAAAGTTGGCGGAGGTGCTGCTTACGGAAACTTTACCTTACGTGGCGATCAAGAGTTGCTATCAAGCAATAACAGCGATTATGCCTTTCAAACACCATTTGGCACTAATCACCTGTTCCAAGGCTGGGTAGACAAATTTTTAGCAACACCGCTCGAAGGCATTCAAGATACTTTTATTACTGCAACTTACAAATATAGTGATTTCTTATTTTTTGCTGATTATCACGTGATTAAATCAGATGAAAACTTCCACACTGTAGGTAGCGGCGCTAATACAAATGGCAATAAATTTGGCACGGAGTGGAATGCAGCTGTCACTTATAACGTCAATAAAAACATTATGACCAAACTTGAGTACGGTAGATTTACTGAAGATGACCATTATGCGTTAACAGCTGCGAACCTGCCAGGAGCCACTGCTACAACCATTGCAAATGCAAACCGTGGCCGTATTCGTGACACCGATAAAATCTGGCTCACTGCAATGTATACGTTCTAAGTTCATTGTTTAAGCTTTTTTAAAGCATTTCTCATCTGTGTCATTAATCATTAGCTTTAATGGCACAGATTATTTAAAACAAGCAATACAACGCATTTACAGATATTTGGCAACGTAGCCTAATATTTATTCCATAGATTCAACACTAGTTTTACTCAGTTTTAACCTCCACCAACGACGGTGACCTCTAAAAGAATTAAAAAAGGAGCACCTATGGCTATCGTCGACTCAAACAGCATTAAAACGCCAAGCGCGCTCAACAAATATCGCGGCATTTTAATTGCAGTCACTTTGTTTTTATTGTTTAACTTAAGTGTACTTGGTCTTAACTTTTATACTTCATCCACACTAGATAACGATGCGGTATCAATCAATCTTTCAGGTCGTCAACGGATGATGTCGCAGCGCACCGTTAAAGCGCTGATGACCATTCAAGTAGATGCCGCTCAAGGCCAATTCAATGAAAAAAATACGGCCGAGCTTAATAAAGTCACTTCATTATTTGACAGCACACTCACCGCATTTAAAGCAGGCGGTACAGTACTCGGTGGCAATGTAAAACCTGTTGTACTGAATCAACTGACGGATACTGTAGCCATCAAGTCAGTGGACCAAGCTTTGCAAATTTGGCAGCCTTACAAAAAACTATTAGCCCCTTTGATTGTTAGCAAAGTGGTGGACGAATATACCTTAGATGCTGCCACTACTTATGCGCGCAACAACAATTTAGCATTGCTAAAATTAATGAATGACCTGACTACCACATTGGAAAATAGCACTAAAGCAAAAGCCAGCAAGCTACAATTAATTCAAACCATAGGCTTGATATTATCGCTAATTTTGTTTGCTAACATTGTTTTTAATGCGTTACGCAAACTACGTGCTTCTGATGGCGAGATTGAAAAAGCGCAACGTGAAACGACTGAGATTTTAAATACGGTGAAAGAAGGTTTATTTTTAATAGACCCACAATTTAACGTCGGCAGTCAGTTTTCTAGCTCTATCAGTAAAGTATTGCAGCATGAGATTAGTGCCAACATGCCATTTATGCCCATTTTGGGAAAACTAGTGTCGGATGAGATTTATGCTTCTGCACAAGATTACATTACTTTACTGTTTGGCAATAAAGTTAAAGAAAGTTTGATGCTCAGCTTGAATCCATTGATGCAAGTAAAAGTGCAGGCAAATAACTACATAACACCAAACAATCTATCCACTAGATATTTAAGCTTCCAATTTAACCGCGTAGTTGAAGATAAGCGGGTATTGCATTTACTGGTCACCGTACAAGATGTGACTGAGCAAGTAACGCAAGCCGAGGAATTATCTAAGCTTAAAGGACAAGCTACCATCAATTTAGGTTTACTTAAAAAGCTATTGGAAGCCGACTTATTTCAATTACAACAGTTTTTAAATAACACTAAATCTGGTCTAGCTTCTTTAAATGAATTACTCGCTAATGCTGATAAACGTACATCGAACAATGAAGATTTAGCCAAACTCTGCTTCCGTATCATTCATGCCATCAAAGGTGAGGCCGCAGCGATTGGCCTAGATGCTATTGAAACGCATGCACATCAATTTGAAGAGCACTTAGTCGCATTACAAAAAAAAGATCAATGGGAAGCGCAAGAAATTTTGAGTTTGCCGGTAATGCTCAGTGCAATGCTTGAACAAATGAGTCAAATCGAGACGATTGTTTTCGCGATGAAATCGCATCATCAATCTATTAGTGGCGCGCAACCGCTTTCTGTTTCCACTAGCGTAGCTAACAATTTAATTAGACTGGCTGAGCAAGTCAGCCAAAATCAGCAAAAAAATGTGCAGCTCAAATTAAATCTAGCATTACTAGACCATATAGACAGTAAGACATCTAATCAGCTGCAACAAATTAGTATTCAATTGGTGCGTAACGGTATTTGTCATGGGATAGAAACAACGGCGATTAGATTAGCCAAAGGCAAACCTGCGCAAGGCGAAATTGCGCTGAGCGTCAATATTAGTCCTGAAGGTGTCATGTATTTTGTGGTGCGTGATGATGGGCAAGGCATAGTACCAAGCCGTATTCGCGCGGCGATGATTAGTTCAGGCCGTTACGCTAAAGATGTTGTTAACCAGTTATCAGACAAAGACATCGTTAAAAAGCTATTTGAGCCAGGCTTCACCACGGCAAACTTTGCCGATAAAGACGCTGGCCGCGGCGTTGGTATGGATCTCGTGCAATCAATAGTAAATACCCTTGGTGGCGAGTTGAAAATTGACACTAAGCCAGATCAATACACGCAATTTACGTTTCGAATCTCTCAGCATGCCGCTATTAACATTGAAGCAACTGAGGCACTAGTATGAAGTTAATGATAGTAGATGACTCCAAGATTATCAGAAGTCGAATTGCGCGAATTATGGCGGATGCTACTTTACCGGCGATTGAAATTGTTGGCTTTGCAGCTAACGGCAATGACGCAATATCGCTATTTAAAGCGACACATCCACAGGTTGTGACTATGGATTTAACCATGCCAGAAATGGATGGCGTGGAATGCACCACACTACTCACTGAGCTTGATTCTAATGTAAAAATTTTGATTATCTCTGCGCTTAGTGATAAAGCGACTGCGATTCAAGCCCTTAAAAATGGTGCCGAGGGGTTTTTATACAAGCCTTTTACCGATGCTGAACTCATTAATGCATTGCTGGAGCTAATAGAAGAATGAGCGATTTAAGCGAAAAAGATATTGAAGTTTTTATCGAAGCGATTGGTAGTTACTTTAAACAAATCACGCAAGAAGCCGCTTCTATCGGTGTCGCCTACCTAGCGGCAAATGCATTTCCAATGAATGATTTTACTGGAATGATTAAAGTCAGTGCCGATTATGAAGGTGCATTATATTTTTCAGCGCCTAGCGCTATGTTACGTCACTTGTTAACAGTGATGAAAGAAACGAATCAATCAGAAGAAAATTTGTTAGATGCCGTAGGTGAAATCGCCAATACTATTTCTGGCAATGCGCGCAAGTATTTTGGTGAGAATATGGTGATTTCTATCCCAGAAAAAGTATCTGGTTTGACTAGCAAATTAGATCATCAATCTAGGCGCCATGCTTATGTGATCATCATTAAATGGAAGCATTACAGTGCTTCTTTAATAGTAGATATTTCAAGAATTAGGTAAGAAATGTATTTGAAAATTATTTAAAAAGCCTCGGCAATAGGATTAATTTTATATATCGCACGATATATAAAATTAAGAAATGGCACTACTTTAGTGCGCCATACCGAGATGCGTTCGATATGGTGCATAAATTGTAAATGTTAATTTATAAACCATTGAATTAATTGCCTTTTCAGTAAGGCATAAATATTGCTTTATCCACAGTATATTTAACCAAAAGAAGTCCTCATATAATGCAAAAAATGAAATTAGTAGTAGTTGGTAACGGCATGGCAGGTATGCGTACAGTAGAAGAATTACTGAAGATTGCACCTGAGCTATATGACATCACGGTGTTCGGTGATGAGCCTTATCCTAACTACAATCGCATCATGTTATCGCCAGTGCTTGCCAATGAGCAAACCATCAATGACATCATCTTAAACACGCGCGAATGGTATGCGGAAAACAATATCACGCTTCATACTAGTGCACGTAT
>JACMNP010000081.1 GCA_014378495.1 Methylotenera sp.
AATGGAATCGCCATGAGCGTGCCAGCGGCTAGCAAAATAAAGCCACCGATTTTCTGCCCTTTTTTGCCGTGCACTAAATTAGGGTAACGCGGTTTAGTGAATTTTTTGCAAAAGCCTAAAACTTTAAGGCAAACATTAACCAAAATACGCCAAGTATTTTCTGAGAATTCTATATTGCGTACTTTTTGTGGAAGTACAGGGGACTCATGTTCACGCATGAGTTGCCAGCCTAGCGTTGCAAAGGCAATGCCGCCAATCACAGTAATTGGGCCTAGTGGAAGTGGTTGTAGAAAAGGCAATACCAGAATAATGGAAATCAGTGCGTAACTGGCTTCATCTAAAGAGTCTAACGCCTCGCCTAGTGTTAAAGGTTTTATTTTAGATTGTTCTGCGAATTGATTGAGTGTCTTAACTAAAGTTGCGTAATTACACATGTCATCCTTGGCTTGCGTATTGGTTAGTTATCCAGCTGCTTGAGTGACTTTTTATAGGTAAACACGCGTTTTTGCTGTGTGCCAATATGTGCTACACCGCGTTTTTTTGCTAAAGCAACCTGTTTTTGGCGTTCAATCAAACTCGCGCGTTTTTCTTCCGACACTTTGTCATAGCAATAGGGGCATGAGATACCAGCAACATATTTTTTGCTTTGCATTTCTTTTGGCGAAAGTGGGTGACGGCAAGCGTAGCATTGGTCATATTCACCCACTTCTAAATTGTGTTTTACTGCTACACGTTGGTCGAATACGAAGCATTCACCTTCCCATAGGCTTGCCTCTTCAGGCACGGTTTCAAGGTATTTTAGAATGCCACCCTGCAAATGGTAAACTTCTTCAAAGCCTTGATCCATCATGTAAGAGGAAGCTTTTTCGCACCGAATGCCGCCTGTGCAGAACATGGCTACTTTTTTATGTTTGGTTTTATCCAGATTATTTGCAACGTATTCTGGAAACTCACGGAATGTCGTTGTTTTAGGGTCTAACGCGCCTTTAAATGTACCGATATCGACTTCATAATCATTACGCGTATCGATCAAAATAACATCAGGGTCAGAAATCAGCGCATTCCAGTCCTCTGGTTTTACATAAGTGCCGACTTGTTTAGTAGGGCTTACGCCTTCAACACCTAAGGTGACGATTTCTTTTTTGAGACGTACTTTCATTCGATAAAAAGGGTGTTCGTCAGCAAAAGATTCTTTATGGTCTAAATCTGCAAAGCGATTTTTAAATTGCGCATCTGTACGTAAAAAATCGAGGACTAGATGTATATCTTCAGCTAGGCCAGCAATCGTGCCGTTAATGCCTTCCTCAGCCAGTAGAATTGTACCTTTGATATTGTGGTGGTCACAGGCTGTTTGTATTGGTGCTTGTAATGCTTGATAATCAGGCATACTAACAAACTTATAGAGTGCGGCAGTTAAGTAATTTTGTTTCGATACAGTAGGGTTGGTGGCTTTAGACATAGCATTAAATCTTATTGCAAAATGCTATTTTATCACTTGCGGCACTCAAGGTGAAATTAGCAGGATCTCTCCATTACCATTGCAAGCTAAATCGCCTGAAAAGCGTTGTATACGCTGTGATTTAATATCACTAAATTTTGTGTTGTATTGTTTAAATGATTTAAACAGTAAACTTAAAAATGGCAGAGTATGCATGCCGCAATCTTGAATGGTGGCATGTAGCTTTGGTATTTTTGTTAACAATAACGTGCCACGTTGCATATTGAAGCCTATAAATTTTCCTGTATCACCAAGCACACCTATTGTGCCTGCAATCATACGGCTACCACAATACTCGCCAACACTACCTTCTATCAAAATCAAACCGCGCCGCATTTGGTCGCCTACACGGTCTGCAGCATTGCCCTTAACAATAACTACTCCACCGTGCATTCCTTTGCGCAGGCCAGCAGAAGCACCACCTAAAAAATCACCTGTATTACCGCTAATTTCTAATAGCCCACCAGCCATGTTGCAAGCGGCAAAGGCTGCCGTGTTCCCATAACAATTAATCTTGCCTTGTTTCAAGCCAAAGCCCAGATAAGCACCTACATTTCCCTCTATTTGCATGGTGCCAGACGTCATATTTGCACCTAAATAGTCGAGTTTTTCAGTGGAATTTTTGAAGTATATATTTTGTGTATCGTTGCCAGTTATTTCAAAAATCTCATCTACACGTAATTTTGCTTTACCGTATTGAAGAAGAGTGCTGCCGATTTCAGTGACTAATTTATTCGCTAAATTGCTAGGCGTGAGCTCAGCACAATTGAGCGAGTGCTGTAAGGTTTTTTTGAGCGTAAAAGTTAGGGCGTTCATGAATTACTTTTACCCATAATGTCATGCAGTTTAAAATGATGTGGACCAAGTTTCCCGCCGTAGTTTCCCGCAGAGATCCTTTTTACACCACTAGCTTCACCTAAATCACAAATGGCCTCTATGCCTACTCGCATGGAGGCTGCAATATCTTCAAAAGTCAGCCCATCAATCACAATTTCCATCACGCTTTCAATGTCGGCTGAAAGCTCAGTATTGGTTACACCTTTGAGCGTTGGGCAAAATGCATCATTAGTTGAAGCGAACATTTTAGGATACTTGCTACCAACTTTAGAACCTGAGCGTACTACGCCACCTGGGAAGGGCATGATGACATTGCGCACTTGTTTCATGGCTTCAACAGCATTTTCTGCTGCTTGGAGTGCTGCGGGTTGTGAGGTGGCTAGAATGAGGAAGTTGCCGCCACCAATCGCGCGTACCATGCCTGTAGTTTCTTCGGTCAAGAATTCACCATCCATTACTGGAATACGCCAATATCTTTTTGCCATTCCATTTACATCGCGAATGACTTTAGAAGTCTGAAAGCCATCACCAAAGTAGCGTAAGTGCTTACCCAAGCTGATTTGGTCTTCACTCTCGATACCTGCAAATGCGGCGGCGGTAGGGCAGGTGAGTATACATTGACCCATACGGGTTTCCAGTTGCTGCATCAATACTTTGCTGCCCATGGCAAACATCAGAATGCTCACGCCAGGTCTGCCGTCGGGAGTTTCATCACCAGATAGTTCGCGCTCAATACCCGCTTCAACACCACAGCCAATCACGCTAGTGGCAAAGCCTGTCATAGCGTTAGCTGCGTGGTATGCCCATTTTAAGTTTTGTGCGGTAATGAGCACGCGAGTGCCGCGCATATTGAATGCTTCGGCAAAAGTGTCGTCAATGATGATGTTGTTAATTTTCATCATGTTTGACTTTGATGCGCAATAACACCACCACGACCATCTTCGGCGATTTCATCATTAGATATTTTAAAGTTATCTAATTGAATCGTATGGTATTTGTCGAAATACTCTTTTAGGTTTTGTTCTACGCCAATATCAAAAGCAGGTTTGGCAGTGTGCGTTTTACCCCAAACTACTTTAATCACTTTGCCATCTTTAACGACGAGTTCGCCATCTTTAAATACATAATCGGGTTTGGCGAACATGGCCTCGCGGTCAGGTTGGTTAGTGTAAATAGTGATATCCGCTGCGCCACCAACGCCTAAATGACCTCTGTCATTCAAGCCGATTAATTTGGCCGCGCCTGCTCGTGTCATCACGGCTATTTCGTACAAGCTATATTCGCGATCCAAGCTTGTTAAGTTGCTCATGGCTTGTGCATCTAGGTTTAATTTAGCAAACGCTTCATTTCTAAAACTCTTATCCATCAATAAGCGAATCAAATGCGGATAGCTAGTAAAAGGTGCGCCATTAGGGTGATCAGTCGTTAAAAAGATGCGCCATGGGTCTTCAACAGAGAGAAAAATTTCTAAACCTATTGCCCACTGCAAGGCATTCACATAATTTTGGTCGCGATATTTAAACGGCACTACGCCACAACCAGCATCGCATTCAATATCCATAATCACGGATTTTTTAGGGTTGGCGTGTTTTGCATTGAGCTGTTGCATCATGCTGTCACCAGATGCAGTCACAGTTTGACCAAATAGAATTTGCCCTACGTCGGCAGTGACATGTTTATTTTTATTGAGTGCTTCAGAGATTTGCGCAGCGGCAGACGAGAATTTCTTGTCGCCTTCTGTGCCATAACTATGAAACTGAATGTGGGTCAGGTGCATCGGCACACCATCAGAAGCGCCCATCGTATTCAAGGTTGTTTCAAAATTACCTGCTGCACCTAGATTATTGCAATGTACATGTAATGGTTTAGCAATCCCAAGCTGATGGACAGCAGTACTGAGGCTTTTTAGAATCTCACGTGGGCTAACTTGGTAGTAACTGTGATTTTCGTCTAAGTCTAATCGACGCTGATTAAACTTAAACGCGCTGATACCACCAGGGTTCACTACTTTAATGCCAATCGCTTGTGTTGCATGCAGTGTCCAAGCCACATAATCATTAATCGCTTTTTGGTCTGCTTTGCTGCTTAAAAGCCGCAAAAAATAATCATCATTGCCCAGCATGGCATAACCGCCTTTGTCTATCATAGGCGTATCAGCCATTTCTAGATGCGCTTGTCGAGCATTGATAGGCAAAATCGCTGGTTCAAAAGCGGCGGTATAGCCCATCTCAATGTATCTAAAGCCAGTGTCGCTAGTATTTGGTGTTGCGTGATGACTGCAATTTGGCGTGCAGATATGGGCTTCAGGCTCGCTATAATTTTTAGTTTCCTGAAACTCTGGCAACATCATGCGAGCAATATTCACCTTGCCGCCACCGATATGGCTGTGCATGTCAATTGCACCAGCCATAACCACTTTGCCTGTTAAATCGTAAGTTTGAGTGATTTTTTCATGACTAGCTGGTTTTGTAATGATCCGGCCATCTCGAATATAAAGATCCTGAATGACACCATCTTTGCTATTAGCAGGGTCGTAAATCCTGCCATTTTTAAGCAACGTGATCATGCTAATAAAGCCTCTATTTGACGAATGACTTCGCTTAAACTTGGCAGGTCAGAATGGCGAACTTTTTTTAAAGGCAACACCACTGAGCTATCCATACGGAACATCGTGCCAGTATGATCTAAGCCCGGAATGCCAACAGGAATAAACACATCCGGTGCAACATCAAATTGCATATTAGGATGGCCAATCACGATAGTTGGCATATCCGTTTGCGGAGGTTTATAAGCACTGAATGTGTTCACCCATAATAATGTGTCACAATTTTTGAGTTGCTCTTTGCTGGAGAATTGATAATTGTCATATTCAGGCTTGCCGTTGCTAAAGCGATTTCTGGTTGCAAAGCCACTGAGCCAAGTGCTGGTATGGTTCACGCTAGTGTCACCATCGCCAGCGGTCAAAGGTAAGCCTGCTACGCGGCTCGTTTCATTTAATTTAGCAATCAATCGAGTAATACTTTGAACCGTGAGCTCAGCATGAGCAAACTTTAAGCTACTGGCAGACCAAATAACCACGGCATATTGAGCGCCTTTTATTTTTTCTAAAATATTATTGAGCGTAGCTACAGAAACGCCTGCAACGTTGGTAGCGTGTAGTTTTTTATCATTTGCCAGTGCATTCAATGCGTTGATGATTTCAGGTAAATCTGCTGTTTCAGCATCAATGATGCTTGCTTGCTTTCCATTCGGATAAATGCTTTCAACATTATCACCAGCTCCTAAGTAAACCACTTCAGGACTCGGTTTATTGAACAAACTATCCTTATTCCAAACAAATTTTTCAAAAAAACGTGGATAACTGGTCGCAATATCAGTACCAATTGCCAAAATTACATCAGCCCGATTTTTAACCTCTGTAAGCGTAGTAGTTTGCCAACCGCTATTTTGCATCGCTAAAGTATTACGAATGGTAGCGTCACTATGCATGTGATCTAAAGTTGCGCCAGTTTTTGCTGCTAGACCTAACAAAGTACGCATTCCAGTGACCTCTGTACCTAAACCTGCAAATAATACTTGGTTGCTTTTATGCAAAATACCCGCAGCAGCTTTGATTGCACTTTTTAAGTCAGTTGGTTTACCAGCTAAACTTGGTGTTGTAGTGATTAAAGGCTGTTCAAAAAAAGCAATACTCTTTGCACAACCATTTTTAGTTGAAACTTGAAGTTCAGCGCTTACTGCAATATCGTCACAAAGTAGGCCACAAGCAGGGCAGGTAGCCATAATTGCTTGAGATGCATGTCGCGATGGATTAGCCGTTATTTTCATTTATATAGAATTCTGCCACGTTATCGACCATTTTGACCATACTACATTGTGATTAGTGACCAACATGCTATCACTTGTCATAAAATGGAGGTTTATTTTAAGTGCCAAAAATGGTATTTTATCGTTCTTTCAATAAGTTAATCTAATGGAGTTGTTATGGCTGTTCAACGCACACTTTCTATCATCAAACCTGATGCAGTTGCAAAAAATGTAATCGGTAAAATATACACACGTTTTGAAAACGCAGGTTTAAAAGTTGTTGCTGCAAAAATGGCACAATTGACTCAAGCCGAAGCTGAGGGTTTTTACGCAGTGCACGCTGCACGCCCATTCTTCGGTGATTTAGTTAAATTCATGATTTCTGGCCCAGTGATGATTCAAGCCTTAGAAGGCGAAAATGCAGTGCAAATAAACCGCGATTTAATGGGCGCTACTAACCCAAAAGAAGCGGCTGTGGGCACAATTCGTGCAGATTTTGCTGAAAGTATTGATGCTAATGCGGTGCATGGTTCAGATTCAGAAGAGAATGCAGCGATTGAAATTAAATATTTCTTTGGTTAATAATTTAATTTTCGTCGCTATGCTACGTTGCTCACAAAAAATTATTCCTTGCATATCAATATATGCGGCGTCTTAATTTTTTGTTCGCGCCTTGCCTAGCTTATCGCACTAATCTTGCTGCTTTAGCAGCTTAGATTAGTGGTGATGCCCTTAACGGGTAGAAACTTAAATTATGGGTATGTAAAAAAAGGTAAAAACAATTTTGGTCAATTTGCTCAATTTTAATCAGCCACAACTGGCACAATGGTTCGCCGAACAAGGTGAGAAGCCTTTTCGCGCCAAGCAGTTGATGCGCTGGATGCATCACTTCGGGGTGCATGATTTTGAGCAGATGACTGATATTGCCAAGGTTTTGCGTGAAAAACTGGCGATTGAAGCCGAAATTACTTTACCTACAGTACAGTTGGAACAAGTGTCTAACGACGGTACGCGTAAATGGCTGATAGGTGCAGACACTGCAAATAGTATCGAAACCGTATTTATTCCTGAAGATGAACGCGGTACGTTGTGTATATCAAGCCAAGTAGGTTGTGCGTTGGCTTGTACGTTTTGTAGTACAGGTGCGCAAGGCTTTAACCGCAATTTAAGTGTGGCAGAAATTATTGGGCAGCTGGCGATTGCGAATAAATCACTACGTGCAGAAAGTGGTTATGACATGTTGCCGCTTTCAGACCGTATCATTAGCAATGTGGTGATGATGGGCATGGGCGAGCCGCTTGCCAACTACGATAATGTAGTCACTGCCATGCAGATAATGCTTGATGACAGTGCTTATGGTTTAAGTCGCCGTCGCTTAACGCTCTCAACCAGTGGCATGGTGCCAGCAATGGATAGGCTAAGGGAAGATTGTCCTGTAGCGCTGGCCGTATCGTTACATGCCCCAAATGATGCTCTGCGTGACGTGTTGGTGCCTATCAATAAAAAATATCCGCTTAAAGAGTTAATGGCGGCTTGTAACCGTTACTTAGAACGCGCGCCGCGCGATTTTGTAACGTTTGAATATGTGATGTTAGACGGTGTGAATGATACGGTTGAACACGCATATCAGTTATTAGAGGTTGTGAAAAACGTCTCTTGTAAATTTAATTTAATTCCGTTTAATCCGTTTCCCAATAGTGGCTACGGCACCTCAAAAGCCAGCCATATTCGTGTGTTCCGCGATATTTTGATGCAGGCTGGGTACGTGGTCACTGTGCGTAAAACGCGTGGTGAAGACATTGATGCAGCTTGCGGCCAATTAGCTGGTAAAGTGTTGGATAAGACGAAACGTTCTTCTAAAAGAATTCCAATTGAGGCGATTGAATAATGAATTTTGCAAGGCTAGCTGCAAATAAATTGAGTATAGTTTTATTAGCAGGTTTTATCAGCTTTGTAGGTGTTGGCTGCGCAAACCAACAACAAAAAGACAAAGATGACGAGAATGTGGTGGCGCGTGCACGTGCACATACAGATTTAGGTGCGGTATATTATCAGCAAAAACAATTAGAAATCGCTTTAGAAGAGTTTACTGTTGCGACCCAAATAGATTCTAATTTTGCATTGGCCTACAATGGGCTGGGTCTAGTGCACGCTGCACTTGGCCAAGATGATATTGCGGATGCTAATTTCAGAAAATCGATACAACTAGAGCCTAACAATTCAGAATCGCATAATAATTATGGTAGTTTCTTATGTGCTAGAAATCATATTGATGAGTCTATTAAGGAGTTTTTAGCGGCAGTTAGAAATCCGTTATATAGTACGCCAGCACTCGCTTATACTAATGCAGGTATTTGTTCTGCTCGTAAAAAAGATACCGTAAGTGCTGAAGCTTACTTTCAAAAAGCCCTGCAAATTGATCCTTTGTTAAATGCGGCGGCTTATCAACTAGCGGCGCTTCAATTTAAGCGTAAAAATGCAGCGGCGGCTAAAACCACCTTGCAAAATGTGATGTTGGGTCAACCTGGACCAGAAATGTTATGGTTGGCAATTCAGATAGAACGCGAAGTGGGTGGCAAAGATGCCGAGGCAAGTTACGCGCTACAATTGCGTAGGCAATATCCTGATTCTGAACAGGCTAAGTTGTTGCAAAGTGGAAATTAAAAATGGCTGATGAAATTTCAATCGAACCTCCTATGAATACTGCGTTAAATTATGCACCGCTAGGTGAAGCTCTGTTGTCTGCTAGAAATACTAAAAAGTTGACACAAAAAGATGTGTCAAACAGCTTGCGTATTAGCATTAAGCAAATTGCTGCTTTAGAAACCAATGATTTCACGATATTGCCAGACGCGATGATTACGCGCGGATTTATTCGTAATTATGCGAGATTCTTAGATATTGATGCCGAGCCATTGCTCGCTAGTTATCGCGCGCGTATGCCAGATAAGACACCGAATGCAATTAGTGTGCAACCATCTATGAACCAAATCATGTCTGGTAAAGAAAGCCAGCCTTGGTTAATGTACATTCTAGGGAGTATTCTAGTTCTACTATTTTTATTAGCGTGGTTGTTTTATGTAGATTACATGCCTAAGCCTGTAAAACCTGTAGTTGAAAAAATATCTGAAATTGCCGCTGTCAGCACTCCGCCCGCTGAAATTGCGCTACCAGAAATAGCGTTGCCTGTAGCTGAGCGCGAGGCTGAAAATGAAGCAACCGCTAGTGATGTTGTGAGCAGTGAAGGAAAAAATAACCAGAGTGTAAGCTCGAGTGCTTTACCAACGCAAAGCTCGGTTTTAGGCACGACAGCTACCGTATCACCTACGCCAACAACTGCAAATCCAAGTACTGGAAACCTAGCAACAGCAAGCCCAGCAACTGTAACATCTGTTACAGTGCCCGCTAGTACAGTTACTAATTCACAAGGTAAATCGTCAACGCCTGCCGCAGTTGATTTCAATACATTAAAAGCAAATGCTGCGCGTGCACTACAACCAACAGCAGTGACATTGCCAGACACTAAAATAGAAGTAAAAACGCAGACAGTAATGGAAAAAGATCTTGCTGCAAAAAATATAGTCGCAAAAAATGCTGCAACCAAAAAAGTGACTATGGCAGTCGGTGAGCAAACATGGGTGAGAGTCAGCGATAAATCAGGTGCAATAGTGTTTGAAAAAATGTTAGCCGCAAACAGCGTAGAAAGTTTTGACGGTATACCGCCGTTAAATATGTTAATCGGTAATGCAAAAGCAACTAATCTAACGTTTTTAGGTAAGTCGGTGGATTTAACTAATTACACTAAAAATAATGTTGCACGCATTGTTTTAGAGTAAATATCTGTCTTTAGTTAAGCATTGAACTTAGTCTCAGCATTGAAAATTTGGAGTAGTCGTTGAATTCATATCATCCTAATCAGCCACGCAACACTTTGCAGGTGATGGTAGGTCATGTGCCAGTAGGTGGTGGTTTACAAGGCACAATCATATCACCAGTAGTCGTGCAAAGTATGACCAACACTGACACTGCTGATGCTGCCGCAACGATTAAGCAAGTCTTCGAATTGTGGCAAGCAGGCAGTGAAGTGGTACGCATTACCGTTAACTCTCCAGAGGCCGCCGCGCAAGTTGGCAACATTCGCCGTGGCTTAGATACACTAGGTTGTAATGTGCCACTGGTGGGTGATTTTCATTACAACGGTCACAAGTTACTGGCCCAGTATCCTGATTGTGCTGAATCATTAGCTAAGTATCGTATTAATCCTGGTAATGTTGGTAAAGGCTCAAAGCGTGATGAGCAGTTCGCTTATATGATCGAAGCTGCCATTCAATATAAAAAAGCGGTACGTATTGGCGTTAATTGGGGGAGTTTAGACCAAGCTAAAATGGCGCAAATGATGGATGATAATGCAAAACTTGCAGTGCCGTTATCGTCAGATGCGCTCATGCGTGAGGCATTGATTCAATCGGCTCTCGAGAGTGCGCAACAGGCGGTAGATATTGGTCTATCACCTAATCAAATCATCATTTCTTGTAAAGTGAGTAATGTACAAGATTTAGTGAAGGTTTATAGAGATTTGGCAACTCGTAGTGATTACCCGCTACATCTGGGTTTAACTGAAGCGGGTATGGGATCTAAAGGCATTGTCGCTTCAACTGCTGCATTAGCTTTACTTTTACAGCAAGGCATTGGTAATACCATACGTGTTTCTTTAACGCCTGAACCCAATGAGTCGCGCACTAAAGAAGTAATCGTTGCGCAAGAGATTTTGCAAACAATGGGGATACGCTCATTTACCCCGTTAGTAACCGCTTGTCCTGGTTGTGGCCGTACAACGTCGACTTACTTTCAGGAGCTGGCGATGCAGATTCAAACTTATTTACGAAATCAAATGCCAGTCTGGCGCAGTCAATATGCTGGTGTTGAGAATATGAGTGTGGCCGTCATGGGTTGTGTAGTGAATGGTCCTGGTGAGTCAAAACTAGCTAATATCGGCATTAGTTTGCCTGGTACAGGTGAAACGCCTGTAGCGCCGGTATTTGTGGATGGTGAAAAAACAGTGACTTTAAAAGGTGACCATATTGCGCAAGAGTTTCAAGCCATTGTTGAAACTTATGTGCAAACTAATTATGCAGAAGGTGGCAAGTTGCACTATTCGAATCAATTAGGTTCAAATCAATTGGGTTCAAGCAACGCCAATCTAACAAACAAAACAATTCCAATTAAAGCAATCGCATAATGGTAGAAATAGTCAATCAAGCAGTGCATGCTGAAAGCCCAGCAGATAAAATTTCAGCCGCAAAATTTAAAGCAACAAAATTTCAGAGTATAAAAGGTTTTTACGATATTTTACCTGAACACACACCCTTGTGGTTCAGGCTGGAAGATACGGCACGTCGAGTGTTGGCGCAGTATGGCTATAAAAATATCCGCATGCCTTTGGTAGAGCCAACTGATTTGTTCGTACGCTCTGTAGGGGAGCATACCGATATTGTTGAGAAAGAAATGTACGCTTGGGAAGATAGTTTGAATGGCGACAAATTGACTTTGCGTCCAGAAGGTACAGCAGGTTGTGTGCGTGCTGTGGTTGAACATAACCTGACCTACAACGGCCCAGTAAGATTATGGTATAGCGGTGCGATGTTCAGACATGAAAACGTACAAAAAGGTCGCCAGCGTCAATTTCATCAAATTGGCGTAGAAGCTTTTGGTTTTGATGCACCTGAGGTAGACGCTGAGCAAATTGTTTTGTTAGCTAGATTGTGGCGTGAACTTGGGATTGAAGAGGTTCAACTGCAAATCAATAGTATTGGCGATGCGCATGAACGCATCGCGTATCGCAATCTATTAATTGCCTACTTTGAACAACATATAGATTTGCTAGATGAGGACGCAAAACGTCGCTTACATACGAATCCGCTTCGTATATTAGACACCAAAAATCCACGTATGCAGGCCATATGTGAAGCTGCGCCAAAGCTAATTGATTGCTTGGGTGATGAAACCCGCGCGCATTTTGATGGTCTGTGTAGATTGCTGGATGCTGCAGGTGTAGCCTATTTAATTAATGCTCGATTAGTACGGGGGTTAGATTATTACAACCGCACTGTATTTGAGTGGGTGACTACTAAATTAGGTGCTCAAGGCACGATTGCAGGCGGTGGTCGCTATGATGCTTTAGTTGAGCGTTTAGGTGGCGAATCGACTCCAGCGTGTGGCTTTGGTATTGGCTTAGAGCGCGTATTTTTGTTGATGCAGGAGTATGGCGTATCTGCGGATGATTCGCCAGACGTGTATTTAGTGAATGTAGGTGAGCAGGCAGAAAAAGCGGCTTTTGGTATCGCCGAACAATTACGTAATGCCAGTCTACAAGTGTTATTACATGCGGGTGGTGGCAGTTTTAAATCGCAAATGAAAAAAGCGGACAGAAGCAAAGCAAAATATGCATTGATATTAGGTGATGATGAGGTTGCGAATAAGCAAGTGGTATTAAAACCAATGCAATCGGATAGTCAAATCCCAAGTAAAAACGAGCAATTGCAATGTACTATTGAAGCCGCAATAGATTATTTGGTGGCAGGCAAAAATTAGTGAGTTGCCCTAAAATTTTGAGCATATGATTCTTGGCATACAATATTGAGTAAACAACATGAAAGCCGAAACGCATAAAGCTTTTCCATTATTACAGCTTGAGAACGTTACAATCACGTTGAAAAAATCGCCTACACGCTTACTCGTGAAAGATGTCAGCTTTACGATTGAAGCTGGTAAAACAACTTGCGTCGTTGGGGAGTCTGGTAGCGGCAAAAGCTTAACGGCTTTATCTGTAATGGGTTTGCTTTCTAAACAATTACAATTAAGCTCGGGCAGGGTGTTATTTAACGATTCACAATTAGGCCTTAAAGACTTAACTACACTTGATGCAGAAAGCTTACGAAAAATTCGCGGTGCAAAAATTGCCATGATTTTTCAAGAACCGATGACCTCACTGAATCCAGTGCTAACCGTTGGGTATCAAATTGGTGAAAGTCTTACTACCCATTTAGGCCTTAAAGGTGAGCGATTAAAGACTAAGATCTCTAGTTTGCTTGAGCTAGTTGGTATTCCATCTAGCAGAGCCAATAGTTATCCTGACGAGCTTTCTGGCGGCCAACGCCAACGTGTGATGATTGCCATGAGCATTGCTTGCGAGCCGCAATTATTGATTGCAGATGAGCCTACTACTGCTTTAGATGTGACAGTGCAAGCGCAAATACTAAAATTGCTAGATGAACTTAAAACACGTATGAATATGGGAATGCTTTTTATTACCCATGACTTTGGCGTGGTGGCAGATATTGCAGATAATGTAGTGGTGATGTTTAGGGGTGAAATTGTAGAATCGGGCACTAAAGAACAAGTGTTAGGTAATCCGCAGCATCCTTATACAAAAGCCTTATTGGCTTGCGTACCAGACGCAGAGGGTAAAAATCCATTGAGGCCGATTGACTATGCTTGGTTACTTGAAAATCAACCTAGTCTTTCTAAAGCGCCGTCATTAACTGCGGGAGTCATTGCGTGACAGAATCTATATTAGTCGCTCGCAATCTGGTTAAAACTTATACACAACGCAGTGGTAAATTTGGCTTTGGCACAACGCTGGTAAAGGCATTAGACAATGTCAGTATCACTTTGCGAGCAGGCAGCACATTGGCAGTGGTAGGGGAATCTGGCAGTGGTAAATCCACGTTGGCACGATGTCTGTTACAATTGCAACCCTTGGATAGTGGTGAAGTGTTATTTGCTGGCGAAGATTTAGCAAAATTAAACGGCCCAGCCTTAAGAGCGGTACGTAAAAACCTGCAAATGGTGTTTCAAGATCCGTTTGCCTCACTCAATCCACGCATGCGTGTGGGTGAGATTGTAGGTGAAGGGTTAGTGATTCATGATGTTGGTAATAGTGCGGAACAGCAACAAAAAGTAATCGCAATGTTAAAGCGAGTGGGTTTAACTGAAGCTGATATGCAAAAATATCCGCATGAATTTTCAGGTGGGCAAAGGCAGCGCATTGGTATTGCACGTGCGCTAGTGTTGCAACCTAAATTAGTCGTATGTGATGAGCCAGTTTCGGCGTTAGATGTATCAATACAAGCGCAAATTCTGTTATTACTGAAAGAATTGCAGGCAGAAATGGCTTTGAGCTATTTATTTATTAGTCATGATTTGCGTGTAGTGCGTCATATTGCAGATGATATTGTAGTGATGAATCAAGGAAAAATAGTTGAACAAGGCGCGGTAGTAGATATTTACCAACGACCACAACATGAATATACGCAAAACTTATTAGCGGCTATTCCTGGTAAAAAAATCGATTTAAGTAAAAAGACGGTAAATGCCTAGCTCTTAAATGCAATGCTGGCATGAGACTCAATATATTAGTTTGTGAAAAGATTAGGAAAAGCAATGGCATACGATTTAGAAGAGCAGGAACAGTTAGACGAATTTAAAGCTTGGTGGAAACAATATGGGCAGATGGTCACTGTGCTAGTGATAGCCGTTATTGTGGCCTATACTGCTTTTCAAGGTTGGAAATACTACCAAAATAAACAGTCAGTCGAAGCATCCACACAGTATCAAGAGCTTTTAGTGACCGATGAAAAAGACTTAAAAACGATTAAAGCAAAATCTGCGGTTTTAATGGACAATTTTTCTGGAACACCCTATGCAGGCCGTGCAGCACTTTTCGCAGCTAAAATTAATTATCAAGCTAACGATGCCAAAAGTGCAAAAGCTCAATTAGAGTGGACGATTAAAAATGCAAAAGAAACTTCAATAAGTGCTTTAGCAAGTTTGCAATTAGCGAATATTCTAGCAGAAGAAAAAGATAATGAAGCTGCTTTAAAACTACTTAATGCTATCCATGATGCTGGTTTTGACGGCTTATTTGCCGATTTAAAAGGTGATGTATTAGTGAGCTTGGGTAAAAACGATGAGGCAAAGCTAGCTTATAAAGAAGCGCTTGCTAAACTTAATCCACAAGGAAAATATCGTACTTTTACTCAGCAAAAGCTTGAAGCATTAGGCTAAATCACAGTTGGGTTAAGCATCATTAGAATAATTGAAGTTAGGCTGGAGTACTGTATTGTCGTTTCAAACACATAAAAAAACGTTATTAGGCCTGCTGGCGATAGTTTGCATATTGCTGATTACAGCCTGCAGCAGCATCGGCGATATGAAGACGGGAATCTCAGAGAAAATCTTTGGGGCGGAGCCAGCAAATCCACCAGAACCACTTATTGAGTTAAAAGAAACTACCGTAACTAAATTGTTATGGCAAGCTAAAGTAGGCGAGGCTGAAGACTTTCAATTTGCGCCTGTAGTTGAAGCAGGTTATGCCTATGTTGCAAGTGCAGATGGTCAGGTATTGAAATTAGATGCCACCAATGGCGCACAAGTATGGCATGCAAATGCAGGTGAAAAACTTTCAGGCGGCGTTGGTGTGGGTGGCAGTTTAGTATTAGTCGGCACACAAAAGGGTGCAGTTTATGCTTATGATATTGCAGGAAAATTACAATGGAAGTCTAAACTTAGTAGCGAAGTACTAAGTGCACCAAAATATTTTGATGGTACAGTCATTGTACGCACTGGTGATAGCCGTATATATGGCATTAATGCCAATGATGGCAGTCGTAAATGGGTATATGACCGTGCTACACCCTCTTTGACTTTGCGTAGTAGTGCGGGTCTAGTAGTAGATAGTGGTGCTGTATATGCTGGTTTTGCTGGAGGTAAGCTGATTGCATTGCGTGCGGATAATGGTAAATTATTATGGGAAGCTTCTGTAGCGCAGCCTAAAGGTGTGACAGAAATTGAGCGTATTGCCGACATTACTAGCTTACCTGTTGTAGATGGCCCACTGATTTATGCAGTAGCGTATCAAGGCAGAATCGCAGCGGTAGATAGATTGTCAGGTCGCGTAGTTTGGAATCGTGATATTTCTAGTTTAACTGGTTTGAATGTCGAAGATGGGCGAATTTTTGTTTCGCACGCAGCTGGTTCTATATACGCGCTTGACTACGCCACAGGCAAAACTTTTTGGAGACAAGCAGCACTTAAAAATCGTCAGTTAACTACTCCAATACCGATGGGCAGCCTAATTGCTGTCGGTGATTTAGAAGGGTATGTACATTTTCTGAATCGTGATGATGGTGCTTTAGCGTCAAGATTTAAAACCAATAATAGCCCAGTGATGGCACAAATGGCATTGATCAATAGTACGACCGTATTAGCGCAGACACGCGACGGCGGCATTTATGCTATTCAAATCAAATAGTATATTAATCAAATAATTAGGTAACTGTGTAGTATTTATTGCTGACAGTTACCATCTCAAGAAATACTTAATTCAATAGCCATTTGGCTAAAGAATTATTTAGAAGGCTCGCATGATACCTACCATTGTTTTGGTTGGCCGACCTAATGTCGGCAAATCTACTTTATTTAATCGCTTAACTAAAAGCCGTGATGCTTTAGTGGCAGACTTACCTGGCCTTACGCGTGACCGTCATTATGGTCGCGGTATTGGTGCTAACCAACCTTATTTGGTGGTGGATACCGGTGGGTTTGAGCCGAACACTGATAGCGGCATACTTAAAGCGATGGCCGTACAAACATTATTGGCAATAGATGAAGCCGATGTAATCATTTTCTTAGTGGATGGCCGTCAAGGTGCAACATCGCAAGATATGGAAATTGCTAATCGCTTACGCAGAAGCAAATGTCCAGTATTGCTAGCAGTCAATAAAACTGAGGGTATGAATAAAGCCGTAGTGAGTGCCGAGTTTCATGAACTAGGTTTAGGTGACCCTTTATCAATTTCATCTGCACATGGCGAAGGCGTTAAAGATATTGTTGATCTAGCGCTCGAGAGCTTTATAGTGGTAGATGATGAGCCAGAACAAGACTATACAGGCGATAGAATCCCTAAAGTTGCGATTGTTGGTCGTCCAAATGTAGGCAAATCAACCTTAGTAAATGCCTTGCTCGGTGAAGAGCGTGTCATTGCCTTTGATGAGCCAGGCACAACACGTGATTCTATTAGCATTGATCTAGTCAAAAATGGCAAACATTACACGCTTATTGATACTGCAGGTGTGCGTAAGCGCGGCCGAGTGTTAGAAGCGATTGAGAAGTTCTCCGTCATTAAAACCATACAATCTATTGAAGAAGCCAATGTAGTGATTTTAGTAGTGAATGCGCAAGAAGGCATTACTGAACAAGATGCGCATGTGGCCGCTTATATATTAGATGCTGGCCGTGCATTGGTTGTTGCCATCAATAAATGGGATGGCTTAAAAGAAGAAGAGCGCGATTGGGTCAAACGAGAAATCGACCGCAAACTGATGTTCTTAGATTTTGCTGAGTTTCATTATATTTCAGCATTACGTAAAAAAGGATTGCCTGAGTTATTCACTTCAGTAGATGTCGCGTTTAAAGCCGCATTTGCCAAGCTTGCTACGCCGCAACTCACAAGGGTATTGATTGATGCACTACAGCAGCACCAACCACCTATTAGCAAAGGCATAAGACCTAAATTACGTTACGCTCACCAAGGCGGTAGCAATCCGCCTATTGTGGTGATTCATGGTAACCATGTGGATGGGGTCAAAGATGCCTACACGCGTTTCTTAGAAAAAACGTTTCGTAGAACCTTCCAATTATCTGGTACCCCGTTACGCGTGCAATACAAGCAGGGCAGTAATCCCTTTGCTGAAGATGAAGATAAGCGTAAACCTGGTGAAGGGATTGTGAGTATGCGCCGCCGTAAAACAGCGCATCGCGCTGAATTAAAAGCCAAAAAAATAGTTGAAGATAAAGATAGAAGTGCTAAAAAGCGCTAGAGATATGAACTTTAGGTAATAAAAAAGCCCTTAATATTAAGGGCTTTTTTATTACTACATCACATCTATTTTATAACAGTCATTTTTAATGAATATTATTGCTAATTAATTTGACCCGCTTGGATATAGACTTTCCCAAAACTTCCACCATACGCGCTCATCGGTAGGCACGCCTTTCTTGAGCATGCCACTATCAGGATAATTAGTTTTTAATACACGTAATGTGTCATTTTTAAGGTCTTCTAAGCCCATTAAATCATAGGCGCTTATCAAAATAACTAAAGCTTCTTCAACACCAGGTGATTGAGGGTAGTATTCCAACACATATTTTGCACGGTTAATCGCAGCAACATAAGCTGTACGTTTCATGTAATAGCGCGCAACGTCCAGCTCATGGTCAGATAAGCTATTCGCTAAGTAGACCATACGTTGTGTAGCATCTTTGGCGTAGCGACTATTAGGGTAGCGTGTGACTAAATCTTTAAATGTAACAAATGAATCACGTAATGAACGTGGGTCACGGTCACTAATTTGTTGTTTGGTTAGTTTTTCTATCACACCACGTTCGTTAAAAACGGCTAAACCTTTTAAATAGTAAGCGTAATCTACGTTTGGATGATTAGGATGTAATTTAATAAAACGGTCTGCTGCAGCAACGCACAACACTGGTTCTTGTTTTTTGTAATTAGCATATGCAGTTTCAAGCTGCGCTTGTGCGGCATAACGGCCATGTGGATAGCGCGATTCTAACTTGCCAAAATAAACGATAGCTTTATCATAATCTCTATCACGCATCTTGTTTTGACCTTCTTCATAAATACGCTCGGCCGTCCAGCCTTTGGTATCATCAATCTCAGTAGGGGCACCAAAAATCGCACAACCATTGAGTAACAAGGCAAACATTAAAATTAAGATATACTTCATGCCAAAACCTACTTAAAGAATTAATTAGAATTATAACCGATGACAGACTCGACTGAACAATCCCTTAGCAATACACTTGCGCTTAGTAATTCTATCGCACTTACTATTCCTCATGACCTAGGCGGCTTGCGTCTTGATGTTGCATTGCAACGCATGTTGCCAGAGCATTCAAGGTCTCGCCTTCAAGCTTGGATTAAAGACGGATTGATAATGGTCAATGCGCAACCTAGCACTTCAAAAACTAAAGTGTGGGGTGGCGAGCAAGTATTAGTGCAAGTGCAAGTTAAGCCAGAAAGCTATGCTTATGTAGCGGAAGATATTCCATTAACGATTATATTTGAAGATGAGCATATTTTAGTGGTGAATAAACCTGCTGGTATGGTGGTGCATCCAGCTGCTGGCAATTGGAGTGGTACTTTACTAAATGCGTTGTTGTTTCATGAGCCTAAGTTAAAAGATGTGCCACGTGCGGGTATTGTGCACAGGCTAGATAAAGACACCAGTGGTTTATTGGTGGTTGCAAAAAATTTAGCGGCACAAACTAATTTAGTTCGCCAGCTACAAGCGCGTACTGTCAAACGGGAGTATCGTGCAATTATTTGGGGTCAAATTTGGCGTAATGGCGTCATTGACCAGCCTATAGGCCGTGACCCACGCTCACGTACTAAAATGGCGATCAATCGTACTGGTAAACCTGCCGTCACGCGCTATGAAGTATTGGAGCGTTTTTCGGTACAAACTTACATGCGTTGTAATTTAGAAACAGGTCGCACGCATCAAATTCGTGTGCATATGCAGTTCTTAAAAGCGCCAATCGTTGGTGACCCTGTGTATGGCTTTCGTGGCATTGTGCCAATTCGCGCGATGACGCAAACCTTACGTGATGAAGTCAGTCAGTTTAATCGACAAGCGCTACATGCGATTAAACTAGGTTTGCTACACCCAGCCACTGATGAGTTTATGGAATGGCAAATTGAATTAGCTGATGATATGAAAGCTTTGTTGGAAGCGATGCGCCATGAAGATCCACGTAATGAGGATGATGACTTTGAGTTAAGCATGGAACCTTACCTTGCAGATGAAGATTATGAGGACGAAGACGATTCTAATAATGATTTTGATGATGAACTTGAAGATGAGGATTACCTTGAAGATGATGGCGATTTAGAGCCGGAAGATGACAAATAGTACGAGGAGTAAATAAGATGAGTCAGCTTAATTTAATTCAACCAAATTGGCCAGCACCAGCTAACGTTAAAGCTTTGCAAACTACTAGGCAGGGCGGTGTTAGCCAAGGGCCTTACTCAAGCTTGAATTTAGCTGAGCATGTCAATGATGATGCGATTGCAGTTGCGCATAATCGCCAATTATTAAGCCCCTACTTGCCAAGTGAGCCAGTGTGGGTAAATCAAGTGCACGGTATTGAAGTGATTGATGCAGCAAAAAGTGGTTGTTTAGACGATGCGGATGGATCTTTTACCACGCAAAAAAGCGTTGTCTGTGTAACGATGACTGCAGATTGTTTGCCAGTGTTACTTTGTGATAATGCGGGTGCAGTGGTGGCTGCAGTGCATGCAGGCTGGCGTGGTTTGTGCGATGGCGTGATTGAAGCAGCAATCCATAAAATGCTAATGCAGTCTAATACGGTATTGCCAAGCAATATATTAGTTTGGCTAGGCCCAGCGATAGGGCCAAACACGTTTGAAGTAGGTGCAGAAGTGCGCGAACAGTTTATGCAAAAAGACAGTCAAGCTGAATCAGCGTTTAAGCCACATGCTGACAAATGGCTGTGCGATATATACACAATTGCCAAGCAACGTTTGAATAATTTAGGCGTGACGCAAATTTACGGTAGTAGTATCAATGAAGATTTTTGCACCTATACTGATGAAGCGCGTTTTTTCTCATTTAGACGCGACAATCTGACAGGTCGCATGGCTAGTTTGATTTGGCTTTCTGATTAACTGGGTTAGACAGAATAATAAAACTTTCCAGAAATTAGGCCTAGTCGTAAATTACGCCACGCATACTCAGCGAGCCAAAATCAAAAGTATCAGTTAAAAAACGCATATTATCATCGGCATGACGTATCGCCGCAATGTATAACAATGGCAAATAATGCTCATCAGACGGCACTGCCAATTTAGCGCATTCACCAGCACGCTCAATATGTATCAGTGCTTCATCATCGCCATTTTCTAGCGCTGTCTTAATGTAATCATCAAATGCGTACGCCCAGTCTACATTAATCTCGCTTTGCATGAGTCTTGGCAAGTTATGCACAATGTTACCGCTGGCGATTACCATCACGCCTTGTTCGCGTAAGCTTACGAGCTTACTTGCTAGTGCGAAATGGTCAGCAAAGTCTAAATTAACATCTAAACTTAATTGAAAAACAGGCACATCAGCCTCTGGAAACAGTGATTGCAATACACTCCAAGCGCCATGATCTAAGCCCCAATCTTGTGTAGGCGCAATCGTACCAACGTCAAATAAATCACACAGCATTTTTGCGAACTTAGGTGAGCCGGGTGCAGGATATTGTTGCGCGAATAATTCTTTAGGAAAACCACCAAAATCATGAATCGTTGGCGGGTTTTCAGCTATGCAAACTTGTGTGCCACGTGTTTGCCAATGTGCAGAAATACATAAAATCGCTTGTGGCTTAGGCAAAGTTTTGCCTAGCACAAGCCAAGCGTCTCGATATGGATTATCCGTAATTGCGTTCATCGGGTTGCCATGACCAATAAACATCGCTGGCATGCGTGATAGAGTGATTTTTTTTTCGTAGTTTTCAGTAGACATGACTTTATATAAGGCCTGCATCAGACTTTAACAAGAGATAAAAGTCTTACAATGCTTTAAAGTTTAACGCGCTATAAAACCACGAGTATCTGCTAGCTCGTTTATAATGCAGACTTTGTTGAATTAACTATAAATCTATTAAGTTTAGATTTGGCAACTTTATATTTTTTTGAATACAAGACCATACTTTTTAGAATGCAATCATTGAAAATCACATGTTAAATAACGTCATGGTTTCGTCGCCGTTTTCTACAATCGCTTGGATTATTTTATCTAGCTTGTTAGGCGGCGTATTAAGCGTATTAAGTGCCGCTTTTTTTGCACTGAACACCAAAAAATCTTGGGTGCCATTACTCATTAGTTATGCTATTGGTGCGATGTTGGGCGCGGTATTTTTAGAGATATTGCCAGAAGCTTTTAAGCAGGCTACTAGTCCTGATGTAGCTGCAATGACTATATTGTTTGGCTTATTGCTATTTTTTATTCTAGAAAAACTAGTACTTTGGCGGCATTGCCACGGTGACCATTGCGAAGCACATGCACTGCATACAGCGCAAGAGTGCCCTGAAAATTTAATCACGCAT
>JACMNP010000082.1 GCA_014378495.1 Methylotenera sp.
TTAATCTTGGCTGGCTGTGCTGGTACTATGTCTAAAACCGCTTCTAGTGGTGAGATGGTGCATTGCGCAGGTTTAAATTCATGCAAAGGCACTAGTGAATGTAAAACTGCAGAAAATGCTTGTAAAGGTCAAAACGAGTGTAAAGGTCATGGTTTCTTAGCGATGACTGAAGGCGACTGTACTGCTAAACACGGTAAAATTATTTAAGTTTGAATTGAGCACGTGCTTTTATTCGAATTTAAAAGTGCGTGCTAATTTTGTATGAATACGCCAAAAGTTAGCTCAGCAAAAACCAATCCGCAACTATCTAATTTAGGCTTTGGATTAGGTTTGCGTACTCAACATTACAACAGTATTCTTGAAACCAAGCCCAATATAGACTGGCTTGAAGTCATCTCTGAAAACTATATGGTGCCTGGTGGTAAACCACTACATTTTTTAGATCGTATTCGTGCTGAATATCCTGTGGTGATGCATGGTGTGTCACTCTCCATCGGCTCAACAACTGCCTTTGATAAAGATTATTTACGCGATTTGCGAAAATTAGTTGATAGAGTAGAGCCGGCTTGGATTTCTGACCACCTGTGTTGGACTGGTGTGCATGGACAAAACATGCATGATTTATTGCCGCTACCTTACACAGAAGAAACCGCAAAACACGTGGCTGAGCGTGTTGGCATAGTGCAAGATTATCTAGGGAGACGGATTTTATTAGAAAATGTCTCGAGCTATGCGAGCTATGTAGATTCCACCATGACTGAGTGGGAGTTTATTTCACTCATATGCGAAAAAGCCGACTGTTTACTACTACTAGACGTGAATAATATTTATGTTAGCAGTTATAACCATCAATTTGATGCAAAAGCTTTTATAGACGGCGTACCAACTAACCGAGTGCAGCAGATTCATTTAGCTGGCCATCATAATCATGGTGATTATATTATCGATACGCATGATGCCCCAGTCATAGACCCCGTGTGGGATTTATACCGCCATGCCTTATCTCGATTTGGCTCCGTGTCGACCATGATAGAGCGTGACGACCAGATTCCTGAGTTAGATGAGCTGGTGCAAGAGCTACAAATAGCACGCGATATTACAGCGGATTATTTAAGCGTATCTGGTAAAAATGAACTGCCTAAATCTGATGCAACAGTCTCCTCAAACTTACACCATGCTTGATTTAGCGCAATTACAATCTGAATTTCAATCTTATTTGATTGGTCATAAAAATAGTACTACGTTTACCACTCGTATCATTAATGACGCCAAAGTGGGTGTTAATAGGCGTTTGGCAATTTACTTTGATGCCTATCGTTTACGTATTATTGAAGCTTTGGCTACTGCTTATCCCAAACTTAAAGCGCTGTTAGGAGATGATTTATTCAATAGGATTGCTCGTGAATATATTGATGACTTTCCCTCCACTTACCAGAATATGCGCTGGGTTGGCGGTAATATGCGTGAGCACTTACTTTACTCAATTCCAGAGCACCCAATCGCAGCCGAGATGGCGGTTTTTGAGTGGTCATTGTCATTAGCGTTTGATGCAGAAGATGTTGCTGAACTAAGATTGCAAGATCTAGCTGAAATCCCACTAGAACATTGGAATGCATTACAGCTAAAATTTCAACCTGCCATACAAATAGTGCGATTACGTTGGAATATTATACCTATCTGGAAAGCGTTAGATGCTGATGAAGCGCCGCCTGCATTGTTGCAAGATAGTATTTATACTTCATGGCTCATTTGGCGTAGAGACTTCAGTTCACAATTTCGATCTATGGGGGAAATGGAGGCGATTGCGCTACACATGGCAATGACTGGTGCAACCTTTGAAGAAGTATGTGAAAGTTTAGAAGGACAAGAAGCGGAGACCACTGCCGAAGAAGCCATGACAATTGCCGCGCAATACATGGCTGGCTGGCTACAGTGTGGCATGATCGTCAGTTTTACATTATTAAATTAAGTCAGTTTCTAATAAAGGCTTGTTGACTAAATGTGAGTCAATAAGCCTTTATCAACAATAAACTTAACTACAGAATGGTAATTGTAGGCTTTGTAAAATTTCACCATTATGTGAGTCTTGTACAAAAATCACCGCGCCAGCATTGCGACCTTTCCACTCGGATTTAAGTGTGATGTTTTTAGAGAAGTCGTTTTTATTGCTGAGTTGATAAGCACCTAAAAAATCACGTACTACATAATCATGTTTCAATTCACGGCCGTTATTTTCACCAGCATTTACTTGGCTTACTAATTTATTTTCATAGATAGCGATGAAAATATCAGCATTATTGATGTCATTTGGTTTTACCGCTTGTGCTGTTGCTTTGACTAAAATTTCACCATTTGCCTGATTTGTGGCATCCAATGTTAAATTAGCGCGAGATGCTAGTTTTAAACTGTTCTCCACACCTTGGTTTAAGCGTGAACCATCCCAGCCTTTAAAATCTTTGCCATTGAAAGTAAATTGAGGGGTATAAACAAAGCCAGCGCCAGCAAATGCTGCAGTTTTACGTTGCCTATCGCTATATTCTGATTTTGAGAATTTATCTTTCCACCCTATGTAGTCCCAATAATCGACATGAAAGGCGAGCGGCACTACCTTATTGTTGCTCAGTTTTAAGCCGCTCATCCACTTATCCGCAGGTGGGCAGCTACTGCAACCTTCTGACGTATAAAGTACTAGTAGCGGCACAGTTTGCGCGCCACTTTTTGCAGAGCATTCTGCAGCAATAGCACTTTGTGTGGCTATACTGATTAAGCTGAGTGCGATTAATAATTTGTTGCTTAGCGACATGACGTTTCTCCTGAAGCCTAAAATTAGGGTTTCAGAAATTAGTCGAGATTAATCAAAAAACCTTACAACGGTTTATCCACTGCTTTTGCCAACTTGTTCCACGGCGCGACTTTGAATAAAAGCAACATGCCTGGTATAGCCGCGATAAAACAAAATATAAAGAAATTCCTCCAGCCTAAATCTTCAACTAAATAGCCCGTTGCAGCATTAACAAAAGTACGTGGTACAGCAGCTAGGCTAGTGAATAATGCAAATTGTGTGGCAGTGTAAAGTGGGTGAGTAGTATGTGCAATATAAGCGACAAAGGCCGCTGTACCAAGCCCAACGCCAAATGCCTCAACCCCAATAACAA
>JACMNP010000083.1 GCA_014378495.1 Methylotenera sp.
AAAACTGGTCATGGCCTTATCTACGGTGCGCTCAATCGCCCTGCCTTGGTTGTAAACCAAAACTCCCACTTGCTGCAACATATGCAACACATTCAAACGCATAATCACTTGCTGCAAAGTACCGCCATCTACACCTCGAACGAATACGCCACTTGGATATTCATCATCAAACGCAGGAATGTTAATTTGTAGGGCTTTAGAATCAGTGAGATTTAAACTACAAGCTGATAAAGAAATAAATGCAGCGTCAACGTTGCGCTTTGCAAATGCAAGCTTGAGTTGCTCACCATGCCAGCCAGCATCGTTAGTAAAGATTGGGATTTTCAAACCGGTTACTATCGCTAAAGGTCAATCAGAAAACGATAGTGCTATCAATTCTGGATTCAGCTGACCACCCTCAAAAACATTACCCGTTTCTATATTGGTAATCGTCACTTTTGCTGGGCTAAATAACATCGGATCTATTTGATAAAAATCCATATTGTAAGATTTGAAAACTTGCGCAAACGGCTTGCCATAATCTTTTGAAGCGCTACTAGGTAGATTTAAGGCTAATTCAGCCGCTGCGTTATCATCACCTTTTACCTGTAAATGCACACTGCCGCCAAATAAAATCGCATCATTGGTGCGCCCCATCGCAGTCATAAAATCTTTAGCCACTGGCGGCAATACCGCTAGGCCGCTACCGCTTACGATATTATTTAACGAAAAATGTAATGTATGGGCTTTATGTAATGCAACCTCTAGCACTCGCCCCACAATTTGTACCGACCCAGCAATACTAGTGGTAGGCGTTAAAATAATCGTCAGTTGTTCTGCAGCCACATTGGTATCGCGAACGATTTTTTCTATCACTTCAGCAGGCGGAATTTTATCTGTTTCCAATACGATGCAAGTGCTAGTCGCGGCGTCTTGGTAATTTAGCTCCTTAAATAACTCTTCACGCTGCGCGAGTGCGCGTGCAGGGCCTGAACCAAGTGCAAAAAACTTCCCACTTTGCAGCGCCCAGCCTGCATATTGGCTGGCTAAACAGGCAAGTACAGGCTGCACAGAGTTAACAGCAATACCTTCAGGAAAGTGATTAAAGTCATTATTTTTCTCTAAACGCACTTCACCCAAACCGCCCATGCAAATTTCAGCGATTAAACGCCCCGCTTCTGCGCTTCCAGGATGTTGAATACCTGCATCGACTAGGGTACAACCTGACTCATGTAAAGACACGCCAATGTGCAAATCATTGGCATTTGCTAATAATCTTTTCAATAAGGGCTCGCTGAGTTGATTAACGCTCAAATGAGTTTGAGATTTAGTGCTGTGGGTATTTTGCATATTTCATCTTTGATTACTTGTTAAATTTTTTTTAATGGCAAGCAACTAACTCTGCAAGCAATATTTTAACGCGACTTTGTGCTAATTGCTTTGCATCACCTGCGTTGTTTGCATGAGCGATGACAGTACAAATCGGCTCGGCGGCTAGTATATTTATATGGCTCTCATCAGCACAATAAGGAGTATCTACCACCCAATCTGGCCAATCAAATTGAGCAGGCACTTGCATATTAAACTCCGCATACACAATAGCCTGCGCTTTCGATTGCTTTGAAACTTTAATTGCCGCAGATAACGCTTGATATTTTTCTAAGTACTTTTCCAAGTACTTTTCTAGATACTTTAAGGAATCCATCAATATCGTTTGCACATGCGCACCTATTAAATTAGCCTCTTCATATAAATCAATCGTTGCGCTTAATCTCGGGTTAATTTCAAGTACATCAGCAATATCAACTTGCGATACCGTTTTTTCAATTATCGCATCTAAACTATTCAATCCTATTAAGCCAAATTTAAGGGTAATTTTTTGTGCTGCTTCAATCAATTGTTGCTGCACCTTGATTGGCAACGCAATATTTCCAACAGCGCCGCCATAACGGTAAGGCATAGTTTTAGTCGGATTAAGCCACTGCTCATTAAAACCAATCACTGCAATTTCTTTGCCATCTGCTATAAATAACAACGACACAGTTAGCCCAGAAATATACTGCTGAAAGTAATAATCAGGCGCTAACTTCTGTGCAGTTTCGGCAACACTGATATGCGTGCCGCCACAACCACCAGCAAACTTTTTCAGATAGCCACCATTCTCAGCGCCATGGTTAGTATCGTTCACAGGCAACGCATCATAAATATTCGGATGATTGATATTCATTGCATCTAACTCAGCAAAAAACTTAACTGATTTAACGGCTTGTACGGCGTTTACTGAATTGCCTATCAGCGGCAATATCTGCGCTAGTTGTTGCAATAATTCAGGCTGCGCTTCAAAACCACTGCCATATATAAACCCTACATACTGCTTCACATTTAAAGCATTCACAGCATTTAGCATGGCTGCGGCATTAAAACCATGTTCACCATAATCCACCACCACTACCTTATCCGCCAACATCAATGTTTGCTCATCTGCAAACGCGTCGATTGCTGACACAATGTAACCGGCACGCTTAGCAGCAACCACAAATGGTCGCGCCGACAAAGCAATAATTAAAATTGATTTGTTAATCAATTAGTAGATAAATTAAGTAATGAATACGTATTGATTTAATAGCTTAATTAGTAATTTATTTAGTAGCTTGCAGTAATTCACGCGCTAAATTAAATGCTGCCATAAACTCTAATCTTAGCGGTTTATCTTTGGTAAGTTCGGGACTCAACATTTGTTTAAGCAACTGGTGCTGAGTCGTATATTTAAGCTGCCCAATCGCCAAAGCGCCAATACCATAAACTGTTGTATCTGCGATCAATATCCCGTCATCGCTCACGCCCACACCTTGCACGCCCAATGGCGAAACGGCATTCACATCCGCCACGATTTTTAACTGTTTTGCAGCGTGTAATTGTGTCTGGCTGATGACCTGTACACCAGCTGCAGCTGCACAAACTACAATATCGCTATGTTCCAAAACTTCTTGTTTAGCGAGTGCACTAGTGCCATCAACCGTCTGTATATTCAGGTGATATTGCGTATTCCAAATATCCGCTTTTTGGGTCACTTCACTCGTAGACTTATGAGCCACAAGCTGCACTATTGCACCCTGCTGTGAGGCGATGATGGCAGCACAACCGCCGACAGGACCTGTAGCACCAAACACGCTGATTACTTTTCCAGTTAAAGTCTCATTGAAATTTTGTTTTAAATGAAATTCTACTTTAGCAATCATTGCTGCAGCTGTCGTAAAAGCGCCTGAAGGATCAGCAAAGATAGAGCA
>JACMNP010000084.1 GCA_014378495.1 Methylotenera sp.
CCTTTACGCAATATTTCTACTACTGCGACTTTGCCAGGTTTAGTAGCGCCAACAACACGCGGTAAATCTGCAGAAGCGTTAATAGGCTTACCATCAAACTTAGTGATCACATCGCCTGCTTCTAAACCACCTTTATCTGCTGGGCCATTTTTTTCTACCCCAGCTACTAAAGCACCATTGGTATTTTTCATACCGAATGACTCAGCTAAATCTTTGGTAAGCTCTTGAATTGCAATACCTAACCAACCGCGACTAATTTTACCAGTTGATTTTATTTGGTTAGAAATATCAATTGCCACGTCAATTGGTATTGAAAATGATAAGCCGACAGAACCACCACTGCGGCTATAAATTTGTGAGTTAATACCTACTACTTCACCAGCTAGGTTAAACAATGGACCGCCTGAATTACCTGGGTTGATAGCCACATCCGTTTGAATAAACGGTACATAATTTTCTTGAGGTAAAGCACGACCTTTAGCGCTGACAATACCTGCTGTCATTGTATTTTCTAATCCATATGGAGAACCAATCGCAGCAACCCATTCGCCCACTTTTAGCTTATTCGGATCACCAATATTCACCTTAGGTAACCCTGTGGCATCAATTTTCACCAAAGCAACATCGGTCCGTTTATCAAAGCCAATAATTTTTGCTTTAAATTCACGCTTATCAAATAATTTAACAATCACTTCATCTGCTTCGTTCACTACATGAGCATTGGTTAAAATATAGCCATCACTACTAATAATGAATCCTGACCCTAACGATTGAGTCTTGTAGTCTGAAGGTGGCGCGCCATTTTGACCAGGTGATCCAGGCATACCTGGCATATTTGGAATACCAAAATGCTTAAAAAACTCTTGCATTTGATCATCATCAGGCACACCTGGATATTGCATATTACCCACTTCAGCATGCACATTCTGTGTCACACTAATATTCACTACTTCGGCGCCGTGCTTTTCAGCGAGCTCAGTGAAATCTGGCAGGTCTTTAGCATAAACATTTGTATTAACAACAGCAATCAAGCTTAACCCAAGAACAGCGATCCAATTTCTTAACATCTATTCACCTCGTTTAGTTTGAAATTTAACTTTACTTATATTTTATTTACAGCATTTCTAATTGTTTATTTAGTGTCTAAATGACTCATTCTTGTACTATGATAATTACACTTTTGAAGGTTGTCATTGAATGATGTGCGTTAGAATAAATTTTAGGTTAAATGGATTTTTAACACAATATTCTAAATATTACAGTTGAAATAGTCGTTTATTTATTGTCACTTTTTAAAAACAACAGCTTTAGCAATCTGCGCTACTGTCGCTTCTGGCACTTCACCCACTACAGTGATTTGATAACCGTTTGCAGTGCTCGAATAAAAACTCGTGTTACCTATAATGCTATGACCTACTCTAGGCTTAATATTCTTAGTCACAGGCTCTATAAACAAAGATACAGAAGCTAAACCATCTGAAAAAACCACATGTGTGACGGGTAAAGTTTTCCCGTGCACCATTTGTATCATCTGATCAACCTTACGGTAACCTGAAGGTAATTCTTTAATGACCCAATCATTAGAAACACTATTATCAACAATACTAGCAACTTCATTTTCCATTACATAGCTTTTTTTAGTATCAATAATAGGCTGGAACCAATCTAAATCAACATTAGTGAGCAAAGACAGTTGATTAAAAGCGATGCTGTCCATTATTTCATTATGGCTATTTAACATGACAGATTTGAGTAAAAGACCATATTCAGTATCTATCCAAAAGCGATAGCTGTAACGCAAGTTATCTTTAGGCTCTAAAAATACTACTTGTGCTTGGCGGCCTGCCACACGTTCGGCTTCGCCTGCACGCAAGGTATAACTGGATTTAATTGAGTCTAAGTTAGCTGGCAAAATGGCGGGGAACATATTTTGCCCACGGCGCTTTTCGATGATTATTTTTTCGTTTCTAGGGCTAAAAATCACCAAGTCGCTACCTTGGCTAAACACTTCGCGTGGCGTGCCATCTAGCACTACATTACGTGCAAATTCACCTTTACCATTAAAAGTATGGGTAATTTGTACAGATTTAACTTGCTGACCATTTTGATAAATAAAAATGCCTTGATAACTCAAGGCACGTGCGGCGGCGGCGGCTTTCTGTAATGTCTGCCAAAGCTCATCATCAGTCGCAGCGCGTAAATTTACGCTTAAAGCTGCACTGGCAACTAAACAAGCCAGAACAAAACGCTTCATACCTATCACTCCGAATAATTTACAGATTGAATATAATATGAACTAGGAGATGGTGCTGAAGCTTGATGTGCCATTAGATATTCTGCTGGAAGACTCTGTACTTGTGCTACGGCAACTGGCGCAAGATCATTGCCGCTTTGAGTTTGTTGATGCATCACCATCCAACCCACAACCATGACGGCTGCAAAAGAAGCTGCAACTGACCACACTGCTGGCAATTTGCTTTTAGCTGCAACTTGTTGCTCACGCTCCTTACTTAAGTTCATTAAGGCTGCATTGGGCGACAATACTGTTGCTTCTAATTCAATTTTTTGCATTAAATTTTGTTTAAAATCTGCACTGAACAATGCCGTACCACGCATAGCATCACCAATTAAATGGTAATGGCTCCAAGCCTCAGCAGCTTGGCGATTAGATTGAACAGCTGTAATAATATGTCCAGCATCCTCTACAGCAATTTCATCATCAAGCAAGGCGGATATTTGTTCGTTCATCATTTACTCCTAAATCTCATACATTTTATTATTGAATAGTACTGACAGCAAATTATTAACTTAACCTCTAGTTAATCGCTAAAGCACTTTATGTTGCCTACCATCTTTTACCATCAGGCGTATCTAGTAATGGTTTTAGTTTTGCAGCTATCGTTTCACGCGCTCTAAATATTCTTGAACGCACAGTACCAATTGGGCACGTCATAATGATCGCAATTTCTTCGTAGCTTAATCCTTCAATTTCACGCAAAGTAATCGCCGTGCGTAACTCTTCTGGTAACCCTGCTACGGTGTCATTCACTGTCTGCGCGATTTGCTTGGTCATCATCGAAGTTTCCGGTGTCTCCATGGTGCGCAACTCGTTACCATCTTCAAAGTTTTCTGCATCTTCGATTTCAATATCAGTACTCACTGTTGGTCTGCGACCCATTGAAACTAAGTAGTTTTTTGCAGTGTTGATACCAATGCGGTAAAGCCAAGTATAAAAAGCACTGTCACCACGAAAATTAGGCAGTGCGCGATAGGCTTTAATAAATGACTCCTGCACGACATCTTCAATCTCAGCTTGGTCACGTATCATGCGTGATAGCAAACGGCCTAACTTACGCTGATACTTTTCAACCAACATGCCGAAAGCACGCTTATCACCGCGCTGTGCGCGCAAAACTAATTCATGGTCAATCTCGCGATTGCCTGCTGCTGGAGTAACGGCCACTGCTGTTAAATTCCCTGTTGGCTTAGTGTTAATATTTGTTTTTTCACTTGCAGGAGTATAACCTTGCATAGCAGGTTGCACTAAATTAAATTGAGCAAGGTTCGCTCCTAAGTTTAATGGCCCTGTGGTAAATGGCGTTAATTCTAGTAATTTACCCGTCTGTATCATCGCGTATTCCCCTCACTGACATTACAAATTGTTTATTAAACTTTTGCTGCGTTTATTAATTGTTTCTATTGCCTTTTATCAAGACAGCGATACACTCTTATAAGTTCCAACACTCCACTCTTTCACCACCGATGTTTCATTAAAGAAATTACAGCATAATCATGCAGCAATTTGATGTTCTAATTATTGGTAGCGGCCTTGCAGGCTTGTCGTTAGCGTTACGCGTTGCGGCAAATAAAAAAGTCTGTTTAGTCAGTAAAAGTACCATTAACAATACCGCTAGCGATTGGGCACAAGGTGGAATTGCCGCAGTACTGAACGATGAGGACTCGATTGAGGAGCATGTTCAAGATACACTGATTGCGGGCGCTGGCCTGTGCGATGAAGCAGTCACTAAATTAGTTGCCGAGCATGCTAAAGAATCTGTGCAATGGCTCATTGAGCAAGGCGTAGGGTTCACTAGAGAGCAAGATAATAGCGGCTACCATTTAACGCGAGAAGGCGGCCACAGTCACCGACGGATCATTCACGCGGCCGATGCGACTGGCCATGCTGTTCAAATCACACTCTCTGAAAAAGTAAAGCAGCACCCCAACATTACCGTGCTAGAGAGCCATATAGCCGTTGATTTAATCACCACAGGCAAAGTAAAAGCTTCTAATTTCAAAACACCTGAAGATAATGGGGATGAAAACGCCTGCTTAGGCGCTTATATTCTAGATAACAAAACTGGTAAAGTCATCACAATAGCTGCACAAAACACTATTTTAGCCACTGGTGGCGCGGGTAAGGTTTATCTTTACACCACTAACCCAGACGTAAGTACAGGTGATGGTATTGCCATGGCTTGGCGCGCAGGTTGCCGTGTGGCGAATATGGAGTTTATACAATTTCACCCGACTTGTTTATTTCACCCCCATGCTAAGTCATTTTTAATTAGCGAAGCAGTACGTGGCGAGGGCGGTTTACTCAAACTGCCAGATGGCACTAGATTCATGCCCGAGCATGACTCGCGTGAAGAGCTCGCTCCTCGCGATGTTGTGGCGCGTGCTATTGACTATGAAATGAAAAAACGCGGTTTAGATTGCGTCTATTTGGATATTTCTGACAAACCTTTAGCATTTATTTTGGAGCATTTTCCTAATATCTATCGACGCTGTTTGGAGTTAGGCATCGACATCAGCAAAACGCCGATTCCAGTGGTACCAGCCGCACACTACACCTGTGGCGGGGTAATGGTAGACGCTAAAGGCTTAACCGATATAAGTCACTTGTACGCAATAGGTGAAACCGCTTGTACAGGCTTACATGGCGCAAATCGATTAGCCAGCAACTCATTGCTAGAATGTTTAGTGTTTGGCCAAGCTGCTGCAGAAGACATTTTGAGCCAAGCGACCAAACCCACACCAACCTTACCATATTGGGATGAAAGCCGCGTTACAGATGCTGATGAAGAAGTGCTCATTACGCATACTTGGGACGAGCTTCGTCGCTTTATGTGGAACTATGTAGGCATCGTACGTACTGACAAACGCCTCAGCCGTGCGCTGCATCGCATCCATATGTTGCGAGATGAAGTAGATGAGTTTTACAGTAATTTCAAAATTAGCAACGATTTAATAGAGTTGCGTAACTTGCTACAAGTGGCTGAATTAATTGTTGAAAGCGCGATTTCACGTAAAGAAAGTCGCGGCTTACACTATAGCAAGGACCATCCAAACACTGAGCTAGAGCCTATCCCTACAGTGTTAGAGCCTTCTAATTATTACAGCTTGCTGGACCGCGAACATGGCAGTAATCGTCCACACTAATGGAGTTTGCAGGTACTGTTTTATCGTGCTTTTTTCTACTCATTGGTACTGCTAGCAATGCAGCAGAGGTTTATCAAGTCACCTATGTCTATGATGGTGACACAATAAAATTAAGATCGGTAGAAGCAAGCACTGAAGAAGCAAGAGAAGAAAGTGAAATAAAATTACGCCTTACTGACATCGATGCTCCCGAGCGAAATCAAGCTTATGGCTTAAAATCACGCCGCGCACTTATGAAACTTTGCCAAGGTAGCAACGTACTTGTTACTGCACATATTACGGGTATAGATAAATACCAGCGCTCGCTAGGTCAATTGAAATGTAATCATATTGATGCAAGCAGATATTTAGCTGAACATGGTTTAGCTTGGCACTATGCGCAATATTCGATTAATGACGAAATCTACAATCTTGCATTAAGCGCACGCCAGCAAAGACTTGGTCTTTGGGCGAATGAAACGCCTATTCCACCTTGGACTTGGCGGAAAAATCATGCCAATGAAAAATATAATCCTCATTAAAAAATACAAACCTAGCTTTAATTTCAATCTGCCGTATAATCCGTTTTACTAGATATCTAGTCCCTACGCCAACCAATCAGCGTAGCGGTTTCTACCCTAATCTTCTTGATTTTCAAATCTCTCATGAATGATTATTATATTTGCCTGCCTCGATTGGTGTTGCTTCATAAGTAATTGGTCGGCTTAAACTCAGCTGGAGCTTTACATTGACTATTGAAACAACCCCTATTAACTTTAACGAGTTAGGATTATCTGAACCCATTCTGCGCGCCATTGGCGACGCAGGTTACACCACCCCAACCCCTATTCAAGCCAAGGCGATTCCGCAAGTATTAAGCGGTGGCGATTTACTGGCTGGCGCACAAACAGGCACTGGTAAGACTGCTGGTTTTACATTGCCGATTTTACATTTGCTTAGCCAAAAACCTTTGAGCGAAGTTGCAAAAGGTAAACCACGCTGCTTAATGCTTACCCCAACGCGCGAGCTTGCAGCGCAGATTGAAGAGTCTGTTAAAACTTATGGTAAATATTTACCGTTAACTTCTACGGTGATTTTTGGTGGCGTGAATGCTAACCCACAAATTTCTCGTTTGAAAAAACCATTAGATATTTTGGTCGCTACCCCAGGCCGTTTGCTTGACCATGCGAATCAAAAAAATGTTGATCTTAGTGGTGTTGAAATTTTAGTATTAGATGAAGCAGACCGTATGTTGGATATGGGCTTTATTCGCGACATTAAAAAGATTCTCGCGATGCTGCCAAAAGCACGTCAAAACTTACTGTTCTCTGCGACTTTTTCAGATGAAATTAAAGCATTAGCTGATGGCTTATTGCATAACCCAGGCTTTGTTGAAGTGGCACGCCGTAATACTGCTTCGGAGCTTGTTGAGCAAACTGTGCACATGGTTGCGCAAAGCCATAAGCGTGAATTAATGAGCTACCTCATTAAACAAAACGACTGGAAACAAGTATTGATATTCACCCGCACAAAACATGGTGCAAACCGTTTAGCTGAAAAATTAATCAAAGATGATATTCAAGCTGCTGCAATTCATGGCAATAAAAGCCAAGGCGCGCGCACCAAAGCATTGGCACAATTTAAAGATGGCAGCATGCGTGTGTTAGTGGCTACTGACATTGCTGCGCGTGGGTTAGATATTGACCAATTGCCACAAGTGGTGAATTTTGAATTACCGAATGTGCCTGAAGATTATGTGCATCGTATCGGCCGTACTGGTCGCGCAGGCAGTAGCGGTGCGGCAGTTTCGTTAGTTGATCGTGAAGAGTTAAAACTGCTTAAAGACATTGAAAAACTGATTAAACGCGAAATCACCAAAGTGCATGTAGAAGGTTTTACACCAAACCCAAACCCAGAACCTGAAGCACCTCGTTCCACACAGCCGCATGGCAGACCACCACGCGGTCATGGGCAAGGCCAGCAACGTAAGCAAGGCGAAGTGAATGGCGCGGGACAAAATGCTAGCCGTGGTGCTAATCAAAACCGAGGTCAATCTCAAGCCAGAAATCAAACAAGCCCAAATGCTGAGGGCCGCCCTGCGCAAAGTAATGGTCACAGGCCTAGCAATGGCGCAGAGAGTCGCATGAGTAATGGAACAAGTCACGCAAACAACCAGTCGAGTAGAGAGCCTCAAGCCAATTCCACCAAAAATATGTCAGAAGCAGCGCGTCATCAAGCGATGCCACAACCTGCATTGTTTGCACCAAAAAGCACTAATAACGGTAACTTTAATCGCGGCAACGGCAATGGTAGTGGCCCAAGCCGCAGTAACAGCAACTCTGGTAGCCAACATAGAAGGGGTGGCCGAGGACGTTAATCTTTCACGTTAACGTTGTAATATAAAAAATAAATGTCTAGCGCATTTAAGCAAATTACAAAAATAGATTAAAATTCTAACCATTAAAATTTTTACAAACTTGATTTAGGAACAACCATGCAAATTGCAATGAACACAGTAGTAACAATGACTTATGAACTTAAAGATGCTGATGGCAATGTGCTTGAATCTAGCGCAGAACCAGTAGCTTACCTACACGGTGGCTACGACAATATTTTCCCAAAAGTGGAAGAAGCAATGCATGGCAAAAATGTCGGCGATGTTGTGTTAGTGGATTTACAGCCGGTTGATGCATTCGGCGAATACGACGAAGAGTTAGTACAAATCGAACCTGCAAGTGCGTTCCCTGCCGATGAATTAAAAGTGGGCATGCAATTTGAAGGTGAAGACGATACGGGCGAAGTAATTTTATATACAGTCACAGAAATCGCTGACGACAAAGTGATTGTAGATGGCAACCACCCATGGGCCGGTGAGCGCGTAGTATTTAGCGCAACTATTACCGATGTACGTAGCGCGAATAAAGAAGAAGTAACACATCAACACGTACATGGCGCTGGTGGTCATCACCACTAAGTCATGCTGCTGTAAAAGTAATAAAAAAGCACTCAGATTTGAGTGCTTTTTTGTTATTTGTTATCTACGCGTTGTCAATAAGTGCTTTCAGCTTATACAATAAATCTAACGCTTGCTTAGGCGTAAAGTCATCCGCCTGTATGGTTTCTAATTCACTGATGACTGGATGCACCGGCAATTCCGCCTCTTGCTCAATCGCCATAAACATATCTGGCTGTGCGGTATTACTTGCAACCTGATTATTCTCAAGTTGAATCAATTTTCGTTTAGCCGCCGCGACTACACTTTTAGGAATTCCCGCTAATTGTGCCACTTGCAAGCCATAACTTTGATTGGCCGCGCCCTCCTCTACCTTATGCATGAAGACAATATTATTACCGTGTTCAACTGCATCAAGATGTACATTCGCAGCATGTTTGAACTCATCTACGATACGCGTGAGCTCAAAGTAATGTGTAGCGAACAGCGTATAGCTGCGATTCTTTTCTAACAGTTGCTTAGCTACCGCCCAAGCTAGGCTCAAACCATCAAAGGTAGAAGTCCCGCGTCCAATCTCATCCAGCAGCACTAAACTTTTATCAGTGGCATTATGCAAAATATTGGCGGTTTCAGTCATCTCGACCATAAAAGTAGATCTACCACCGGCTAAATCATCAGAAGCACCTATTCGTGTCATGATACGGTCTATTTCGCCGATTTTAGCGATATTTGCAGGCACATAGCTGCCACAATGTGCCAACAGCACAATTAAGGCTGTTTGTCGCATGAAGGTAGATTTACCGCCCATATTCGGCCCAGTAATGAGCAATAGCTGGCGATATGGATTTAACGATACGTCGTTGGCAATAAACGGCTGACCTGATGCTGCAACCGAAATCTGCTCTACTACAGGATGACGACCATTCACAATATGAATACCCGATTCAGTAGTGAAGTCAGGCGCGACATAATTCAGCGTTACAGCCCGTTCAGCAAAGCAACACAGCACATCCAAGCTAGCCAGCGCGCCTGCATTAGTTTGCAATACCGAGATATATGGCATAAGTTTCTCTAACACTTCGGCATAGAGTATTTTTTCACGCGCTAGAGCGCGGTCGTTCGCACTGAGCACTTTATCTTCAAAGGCTTTTAATTCAGGGGTAATAAAACGCTCAACATTTTTAAGCGTTTGGCGGCGTCGATATTCAGCAGGTGCACTCTCAGCTTGTGTACGACTCATTTCAATATAAAAGCCATGTACGCTGTTGTACTCCACTTTTAAGTTAGTAATGCCAGTGCGGGCTTTTTCAGCAGCTTCAAAATTGAGTAAAAATTCACCATGATTATTTTGTAGCGCACGCAACTCATCTAAGTCTGCATCATACCCATCGGCAATCACGCCACCCTCACGCAACACGACACTAGGTTCTGGCTTGATAGCGGTAGTAAGCAATGTAACCACGGCGCTAGGCGCAGTTAAGCTTGAACCTAATGTTTGTAGCAAGCCGGTATGCAAATCTTGCAACTGAGTTTGCACTAGTGGAAGTTGCTGCAAACTGATTGATAACCCCGATAAGTCACGCGGCCGTGCTGTTTTGAGTGCAATCCGTGCAGTAATACGCTCAATATCGCCAATCGATTTAAGCGCGGTGTTGATAGATGAGTAACGTTGCTGCTGAATCAAATCAGCAATCGCCTCATGGCGTTTCATCACCAAACTTCTATCTTGCAGCGGATGGTGTAACCAATGCCGCAATAACCGCGCACCCATTGCCGTTTGAGTTGTATTGAGCAATGAATACAACGTTGGCGACGGCTCACCGCGTAAGGTCATATCAATTTCTAAATTACGGCGTGTAGCCGCATCTAGTTGAATATAAGCACTAGTTGTTTCAACGCTTAAGTCATTGATGTGTGCCAAGGTGGTGCGCTGTGTGTATTTTACGTAATCTAATAGCGCACCCGCCGCACAAATAGCTGGGTTCAAACTTGCACAGCCAAAACCATTCAAATCATAAGTATTGAGCTGTTTGGTCAGTGTATTAAAAGCACTATCAAAATCAAACTGCCAAGGGCTTAAACGCTTTTTTGCTATCTTGCTTGCGGCTATAGCTGAATGCTGAAAATCATCAGCCAACAGAATTTCACTTGGCGCAATACGCTCAATTTCTTGGCCTAATAAGCCGACTGCAATCTCACTTAGAATAAACGTGCCTGCTGCCAGATTCAAGCGCGCCAAGCCAATCACGCCATCCGCTTGAAAAATACTCAGTAACTGATTGTCGCGAGACTCATCTAGTAACGCCGTATCCGTCAGGGTTCCAGGCGTTAAGATGCGGGCAACTTGTCTATCTACTGGACCTTTACTGGTAGCTGGGTCACCCACTTGCTCACAAATTGCGACTGCCTCACCTAATTTGGCAAGTTTCGCTAAATACTGCTCAGCTGCATGATACGGCACTCCCGCCATTTTAATAGGCTGACCATTGCTACTACCTCTGTGCGTCAAGGTAATGCCAAGCAATTTGGATGCTTTTTCAGCATCTTCAAAGAACAGCTCATAAAAGTCGCCCATGCGATAAAACAGCAGCATGTCTGGATGCTGCGCTTTAAGCCCAAGATACTGGCGCATCATGGGCGTATGATTTGCAATTTCAGTTGTGTTATCTGTTAAATTTATGTTTTTCTTCATAATTATCATTACAATATTTATATGGCATACGCTCAAGTGAGCTCATTTGGCATCATATAAGTCAAAGTAAAACCATTTATATGTAGCCTATGATGTAACTTAATGAACTTTTAGGTAAGCTGATGTTGTAGTAAATCACGTCATTCTTTTTGAAGCGTATAATGCTGTTTCGCAACAATTTGATTTCAGACTATCTCATAATCCATTTTCAATACTTAAGCTTAACAAAAAGTATCTCAGTCACTCAGAACTTGTGGCGCCACATAAAGCTAAAGGTGTAAGAAAACTGATGTGGCTATTTTTTTGGTACAACTCCACAGTCCCGATTGGATGATAGCTTAGCTAAAATTTACCTTAAGTCTTTATTCTTTACCCTTCATATATATTTCGACTTTCTTGCTTTAGAAAGCCGTTTATGCCACTTCAAAGTCATCATTAAATAATGACTAAGTCATCGTTTTACTATGCTGTTAATTCGCAAGAATCAAATGAGTGCCAAAGATTACAAATTAAATTATCAAATAATAGTATAGTGAATGATGTGATTAATCATGTTTAGATTCTTGAATAAATATAATTATGAAAATTGACAGTATTAAATCTAATTTTTATACGAGTCGATTTTTAATCATTATACCTCTAGCGATACTATATTTCTTAGTAGCACGCTGGAGTCTCTTGCTAGCATTTCCTGGCTCTAATGCATCCCCAGTTTGGCCACCTTCAGGTATTGCTCTAGGCATAATGTTGTTGTTAGGCTACAGAATTTGGCCAGCAATATTTCTTGGCGCTTTTTTAGCTAATGTTAGCTTATTGGTGGTTGGTGCTGAAAGTTGGAGCAACATAACTATCATCTCCTGCTTGTTGATAGCAATAGGTAATACATTTGAAGCAATTGCTGCTGTCTGGCTTATTAATAACTTTAAATTTACAGAGAGTATTCTCAGCTATCCACAAAATATTTTTAAATTCATGGTATCTGTTTTATTGGCATGCACAATTGCAGCTAGTTTTGGTATTGCAAGTCTTTATCTAGCAGGATTGCTACCTAATAACATTGCATTAACTGTCTGGATGAATTGGTGGTTGGGTGATGTTGCAGGCATTCTGATGATTACCCCGTTTATTTTAGTCTGGCTTCAAAACTCCTATTCTTTAATTCAAAAGCGGTCGTTATTTGAAACCCTGCTGACTATTATTTTAATGCTTGGATTACTAAGTATAATTTTTAGTGGCTATTTTTATAAAAACCATTATGACAGATTGATGCTAATTCCATTAATGGCCGCAATTTTTTGCATAGCAAATCGTTACGGTCATATTGGCGTTACATTATCTACAATTTTTATTGCTGCAATCGCCGTATGGGCAACAACTCATAATTTAGGGCCTTTTGCCAGTGCAAATTTAAACAATGCACTAATTCTTTTAGTGACTGTAATTGCCATTACTTCACTCGTCGGTCTTGTACTGGCTTCAGATAAGTTACAAAACCCAACATTTAAAAAATACCCGCCTGCTTCATGGCTTACCTTATTCGCATCTCTGAGCCTCACCATTCTTATTTGGCATTTAGTTTCATTAACTACCGAATTTCAAGCTAATGAAAAATTCCAGTACAAAGTCAAAGAAGTTAAAAGCCGAATTGAACAGCGCCTGAATGTATATGAGCAATTATTAGAAAGCGGAGTTGCGCTGTTTGCAGCCTCTAAAACCGTTGAGCGAGATGAGTGGAAAAAGTTTTATGGGCAGTTAAATATCATATCGAATTATCCAGGTGTTCAAGGTTTTGGTTTTGCGAAATACCTACAATCCAAAGATAAAGATAATTTTATTAAGTTAACGCGAAAAGAGGGCTTCCCTGATTTTAAAGTAATGCCAGAAGGACTCAGAGATGAGTACATTATTATTCAGTATCTAGAGCCATTTAATTCAATCAACAAAAATGGGTTTGGATACGACATGAATTCAGAGCCAATAATGCGTAAATCAATCCAAGAAACCCGAGACAATGGAGGGGCTACTCTTTCAAGAAAAGTTGCTTTACTTAAAAAGAACTCAAACGATATTGAGTCTGGATTTTTTATGTACATGCCCGTTTATCAAAATGGTACACAACCAAATTCCGTAATACACCTTCAACAAGCATTAGTAGGTTATGTATTCTGCTCTTTTCGAACTGCAAACTTTATCGACGAGGCGATAGGCAATGATTTTAATAATATAAATTTAGAAATCTATGATGGTGAAAAATTACAACCTGAAAATATTTTGTATGCCACTAAGAACTCTGAAACAACAAAGTCTGGGAAGTTTTTATTTAGAGCACAATCAAAAATCAAAGCTAATAATCATCTTTGGAGCTTAAGTGTCATATCTGCACCTAGCTTCCAAGCTAGTATTGATCGTTCGAAAGAGCAAATTATATTAGTAGCAGGCTTTTTGATTAGCTTGCTGTTATTTATGCATGTACGAGGATTGACATTAACACGTAGAAGTGCCGAATTATTAGCGAAGCAAATGACTAATGCACTTCAAGGTGCAGAAGCTAAGTTTGGATCTTTAGCTGAGTCTGCAAATGAAGGGATTGTGGTAGCGGATAGCCAAGGTAGGATTGTGTATTGTAATAAAGCGTCAAGTAAAATATTTGGTTATACCGAGCAAGAGATGATTAGCCAAAATCTGACACGTATCATGCCTGAGCGTTTTCATAGCCTTCACAATCAAGGTATGTCGCGCATGAATGAAGGTGGAGAGGCTAAAGTCATTGGCCGTTTAGTGGAACTTGTTGGTTTGACTAAAAACGGAGTTGAGTTCCCATTAGAGTTATCACTCAGTACTTGGCAAAGTAACGAAGATAAATTTTACGGAGCAATTATCCATGACATTAGCGAACGTAAGCGGGTAGAGTTTGACTTAAGAGCACTTAGTGACCGTTTAGTAGTAGCCACCGAGGCTGTTGAAGCTGGTATATGGGATTGGGATATTCAAAATAACACTTTGAATTGTGATGTCCGGATGCATGAGCTCTATCAAATTGAGCCCACTATTGATTCAACCATCTTCAAAGCATGGGAAGTTAGGTTACATCCAAACTGCGCAGCACGTGTAGCACTTGAGCTTAATGAATCTATTGAAACTGGTAAACCTTTCAAATCTGAATTCTCCTTATTATTACCCAATGGAGATGTGCGAAATATTAGGGCACGGGCTCTCTTGCAAAAAGATGGGCATGGGCGAGCTTGGCATTTGGTGGGTATAAACCTTGATATTACTGAAGAAAAGCTTAAAGAAGAAGCCCTAAGTAACAGCGAGCAACGCTTTCGAAATACTCTAGAGCATGCGCCGATTGGTATGGCTCTCGTCTCTCCAGAAGGTCGATGGCTGGAGTGTAATGGAGCTTTGTGTAACATTATCGGTTACAGCAGCCAAGAGCTTATGACCATGACTTTCCAAGATATCACCCACCCTGATGATTTGGATGCTGATTTAACTAAAGTCAGAGAGCTACTAGACAACCAAATTCAAAGTTATCAAATTCAAAAACGTTACCTGCATAAAGATGGCAGAATTGTATGGGTGCTTTTGGCTGTTTGTTTCATGCGCGATGCTAACCATAAACCACTTTATTTTATATCGCAGATTGAAAATATTGATGTTCTTAAAAGCGCAGAATTAAAGCTTAAAGAAAGTGAACGCCGCTTTAGGCTTCTAATAGACGGGGTTAAAGATTACGCTATTTATATGATAGATAAAACGGGAACTGTACTTACTTGGAATTCTGGTGCAGAACTGAATAAGGGTTACAAGGCAGAAGAAATTATAGGCAAGAATTTTTCTTGTTTCTTTCTACCTGAAGATAGAGAAGCAAAAGTACCAGAATTTCAGTTGGTGCAAGCAGAATTAGACGGACGGTTTGAAACTGAGGGATGGCGAGTACGTAAGGATGGTAGTCTATTTTGGGCTAGTATTTTATTAACAGCGATTCGTGATGATTCTGGGGTGCTGATAGGTTTTGCAAAGGTCACTCAAGATCTTACTGAAAAGCATGATCAAAAAATCAAACTCCAAAATTCATTAAAAGAAAAAGAAACTTTATTAAAAGAGGTCTATCATCGAGTTAAAAATAATCTACAAGTGGTTACTAGTATGTTTAATTTACAAACTAGAATCTTACCCGAAGACCAAGCACGTGAAGTACTGATGCAGGCAGCTTCTCGTGTCTTTGCTATGTCGTTAGTCCACGAAATGCTTTATCGTTCGAAAAGTCTTGCCTCTATCGGACTTAATCACTATATACATGATCTGTGTAAACATTTCTCACAAGCTTCTGGACTTGAAGAGGGTGGGATTAAGTTTAAATTATCATTACAAAGTATGGAGGTTGATCTCGATACAGCTATTCCAGTGGGTTTAATTTTAAATGAATTAATATCCAACAGTATAAAACATGGATTTAAAGACAGAAAAGAGGGGTTAATTTCTATCACTTTAAATTACAGTATTAATGAAAAAATTGAACTAATTGTTACAGACAATGGGACGGGATTCGATGAAAAATCGATAAAAAAAGAAACTACTTTAGGACTTAAATTAGTGGAAAGTCTTTGCCGACAGCTGGATGCTGATTTAAATACCGAATCAGTTAATGGCATGTTGACTTCCATTAAATTTAGCCCTGTAGCAAAACGCAGTCACTTCTAAAATTGTTATGAGAGGTTAATTCAATATGGATGCAGCAGTTGATTTAGAAGAAAATAACTACAAGATTATGATTGTTGAAGATGAGTCGATTGTGGCAATGGATTTATCATACCAATTGGAACAAATGGGCTATGAAGTTTGCGCCATAGAAGATAATGGACTAGCAGCCATTAAATCCGCCAAAAAATATCAACCCGACTTAATTATGATGGACATTGTTATCAAAGGCGATATGGATGGCATACAAACTGCTGCTAATATTAATCACCAACTAAAAATCCCTATCGTCTTCTTAACTGCTTTCAATGACGACAACACAGTAAATCGAGCTACTAAAACTGCACCGTACGGCTATATTAGTAAGCCTTATAACCCGAAAGAAATACAAGCTACATTATAAGTTGCTATTTATAAATCTCAATTAGAGAAGAAGTTACGTACTTCTGAGCAATGGTTTTCTACAACTTTAAGATGTGTTGCAGATGCAGTTGTAGCAATCGACAACGAAAGTAAATTAAAATACCTCAATCCAGCTGCAGAGTTTTTGCTAGGCGTTACTCTAGACGATACGCAAGGGCAACTTATTGATGAAATTATCGTTGGTAAACACCCACGTACAGGATTAAATCTAGGTCCTTTTGCTAGCCAGTCACTTAGAGAGAATAAAGTAATCGGTTTGGAATTTGGTATTCTAATAAAATCAAAAAATGGCCAAAATTTACCTGTAGATTATTCAGCAGCCCCCATACGAGATGATAATGACTTAGTGCAAGGCTCGGTAATTGCTTTTCGAGACGTTTCCAAGCGCCTGAAGGCCGAACAAGAGTTACGTAATAGCGAAGAGCGCTTTCGAATGGCTTTTAATAATGCCCCTGTTGGAATGGCATTAGTGACTCTTGAGGGCAAGTTCATACAAGTGAACGATGCAATGTGTAAACTTTTAGATATCCCAGAGCATCAGTTACTTGAAACGCATGACACTGATTTGACTTTTCCATCCGACACGGTGATGGAACAACAAATGCTAATGAAGTTACTTACAGGTGAGAGTGTTTCTGTTCAATATGAAAAACGCTATGGTAGCAAAGCTACCGACATTACATGGGTGCTCACTAGCGCTTCACTATTGACTCAAAACGATGAACCATTTTGTTATTTATATCAAGTCCACAATTTGACTGAGCGTAAGCAAATTGAACTACGTCTAAACTACTTGGCACACCATGATACGTTAACAAAATTGTTCAATAGATCAAAATTTATTGAAGATATGGAATTTCAGCTTTTGGCTGCAAAACGTAATTCAGAAATAATTGCTTTGATTTTTATTGACTTGGATAACTTTAAACAAGTAAACGATACACTTGGGCATGATATTGGTGACAAATTACTCATTATGGTCGCTGAAGAACTGGAAAAGTCAATTCGTGAAACTGATTTAATAGCAAGGCTCGGTGGAGATGAGTTCGTAATTCTGTTGCCAAATATCAAGAATGAAACTGATGTCATGCAAGTTGCAAATAAGATATGGGGAAATCTTTCTCAACCATTAATTATTGACGAAAATAAACTCCAAGTTGGTTGCAGTATGGGGGTAAGTTTTTATCCTGAGGATGGATTGGATGTGCAAACGTTATTAAGATGCGCAGATAGTGCTTTATATCAAGCTAAAAATGAAGGGCGCAATAACCTTCAATATTATCGCCCAGAACTGACTGAGCGTTTGGGTAAAAAAATCAAATTAGAACATGAATTAAGAATGGCTCTAATAAATAATGAGTTCGAGCTTTATTATCAACCAATCATATCTAATAAAAGCCAATTTAATTTAGGCGCTGAAGCTCTTATTCGATGGAATCACCCTACACTTGGGCTTGTTCCTCCTATTGATTTTATACCTCTTGCCGAAGAAACTGGAATAATCGTTCCGATTGGAGAATGGGTAATCCAGCAAGGCTGCAAGCAAGCTGCAAAGTGGCAGCGCTTTGATAAAGAACCAGTTGAAATATCTATAAATGTGTCACCTAAACAATTTAAAACAAGTGATATCTGTAAAATCGTTGCTGACTCTCTGGCTGATAGTGGATTAAAACCGTCTTTACTAACACTTGAAGTAACGGAAGAACTTTTCCTAAATGACACAGACCATAACTTGAAAATCATAGCAAAACTTAAACAAATGGGAGTGAAGATTGCCATAGATGACTTTGGCATTGGTTATTCTTCATTGAGTTATATCAAGTTATTTAATCCTGATAAGCTAAAAATTGATCGCTCATTTATTAAAGATATTCTCGACAACTCTGAGAGTAGTATTATCGTCAACGCCATCATTGCAATGGCTAGTTCTCTCAAAATTCAAGTAGTATCTGAAGGAGTTGAGACTTTAGAAGTAAGCAATTTACTAAAATCAAAAAACTGCGATTCTGAGCAAGGCTATTATTATAGCAAACCAGTGTCATCGCAAAACTTTGATGTTTGGCTGTCAAACTATCATGCTAATACAAATTAATGGTCGACGTGATTAAGCACCTAAGTTTAATACTGAATGCCCTTTAAGGGCAGCAAGCAAATCGTTATTACTTAGCTGAAATATCTCGTATCTGCCGAGAAAAATCTTCTGCCTTATCTGCCGCCTGCGCTCTAGCGTTTACATGACTTATTTGTTCGAATTTAGAAAATGGCAGGCTGGTATCTAAACGACCAGCATCATAGACATACTTAGGCAAATAGCCACTCGCTAAAATTTGCCAACTATAAGGCAAATTATCAGCATTCACGCGGTTGTGTTGCCAGATATTATTGGTGCAATTAGTAGTTAAGCTGTTGTAAAACTCCGGTTTGAGTTTTAGTGTATTGATTTTTTTAATATATTCTAAAAATAACTTTTTATCACTATTTAAAGCACTGTGCGTGCGATATACATACACTTGCTCAGGAGGGTCACGGCGGTAATTAGTGCGTAGACGAATCAAATCACGCTCATCCGCAAC
>JACMNP010000085.1 GCA_014378495.1 Methylotenera sp.
CCAAACCGCGAAGGTATGAAAGAGAATATGGAAGATTTAATCCATCATTTCAAATTATTCACAGAAGGTTTTCATGTGCCAGCAGGTGAGGCTTACGCTGCGGTCGAGCATCCAAAAGGTGAGTTTGGTATTTACATGATCTCTGATGGTGCTAACAAACCGTATCGCTTAAAAATTCGTGCGCCAGGTTTTCCACATTTAGCTGCGCTAGATGAAATGACGCGGGGGCATATGATTGCCGATCTAGTGGCAATTATTGGCACACAAGATATTGTGTTTGGCGAAATCGACAGATAAATTAAGATAAAAATTGACAGATAAAATGTTAAGTCCAGAAGCTATAGCTAAAATTGATTATGAAATCACTAAATATCCGACTGAACAACGTCAGGCGGCGGTGATGAGTGCGCTGCGTATTGTGCAAACTGAACGTGGTTGGCTCTCCAAAGAAAGTATTTCTGACGTTGCTCAATATTTGCGCATGCCAGATATTGCCGCGATGGAAGTAGCTAGTTTTTACAATATGTACGATTTGGCACCTGTTGGTAAATATAAAATATCGATTTGTACTAATATTTCATGCATGTTGCGCGACAGTGATGTGATTGTAAACCATTTAAAAACCAAGCTAGGCGTTGGGTTTAATGAAGTCACGGCAGATGGTAAATTCTGTCTCAAAGAGGGTGAGTGTATGGGCGCATGCGGTGGTGCGCCATTATTGATTGTGAATAATCACACTATGCACGAGTTTTTAACGCCAGCAAAGGTAGACATGCTATTGGAGGAGTTAAAGTAATGACTACTCCTGTGAATAGTTATGAAGCTGGCAAACCAGTCACTACAGATTTGGCTGGTCAGACTTTGTTATGCTTGCGTACACTCACTGAAGAAAATCCAGCCTCGCTTGAAAGCTACATCAAGCTAGGTGGCTACTCCTCTTTAAAGCGTATCGTTACTGAAAAGTCTAAAGCGACTGATATTATCACTGCAGTGAAGAGCTCGGGTTTGCGTGGCCGTGGTGGTGCGGGTTTTCCTACGGGTCTTAAGTGGAGCTTCATGCCGCGCTATTTCGATGGCGTAAAATATTTGGTTTGCAACTCAGATGAAGGTGAGCCAGGTACTTTTAAAGATCGCGATATATTGCGCTACAACCCACATCAATTGATTGAAGGCATGGCTATTGCTGCTTACACCTTAGGTGCGCGTGTCGGCTATAACTATATTCATGGTGAAATTTGGCAAGACTACGATATTTTTGAAGCGGCATTGCATGAGGCAAAAGCTGCTGGCTATTTAGGTGAAAATCTATTTGGTACTAACTTCAGTTTTGATTTATATGCCGTACATGGTTACGGTGCTTATATCTGTGGTGAAGAAACTGCACTCATAGAATCGATTGAAGGTAAAAAAGGTCAGCCGCGGTTTAAACCGCCATTTCCAGCAAGTTATGGTGTCTTCGGTAAGCCAACTAATGTGAATAATACGGAAAGTTACGCAAGTATCCCGTGGATTATGCAACACGGTGCGGAAGCTTTTGCAGCTAATGGCGTTCCAAATTCAGGCGGTACAAAACTATTTTCAGTGTCAGGCCATGTAGAAAAGCCAGGTAACTACGAAGTAAAAATGGGTATGCCATTTAAAGAGTTGCTAGAACTATCAGGTGGTATCTGGAAAGGTCGCAAATTAAAAGCCGTTATTCCAGGCGGTCCATCAACAGCCGTTATGCCGGCATCAGCCATTATGGGCGCGACGATGGATTACGATGGCTTAAGTAAAGCGGGCTCAAGCTTAGGTGCTGGTTCAATGATTGTGATGGACGATAGCACTTGTATGGTTAAAACCTTGCAACGTTTGAGTTATTTCTTTTATGAAGAAAGCTGTGGACAATGTACGCCTTGTCGTGAAGGCACAGGTTGGGTTTATCGCGTGATTACGCGTATTGTCAACGGCCAAGGAAAAATGGAAGATTTAGATTTACTCACATCGGTGAGTAATAACATTTCAGGCCGTACGATTTGTGCATTAGGTGAAGCTGCCGCAACTCCGGTATTGAGTTTCATTAAGCATTTTAGGCCAGAGTTTGAATATTATATTCAACACGGCAAGAGCATGGTAGAAAGTAAGACGCAAGATACAAATATGGAACACCAATAATGCTATATATTGAAATAGACGGCAAAGCTTTAGAGGTAGAACACGGAAGCACCATTATTGATGCAGCAGATAAGGTTGGTATTGCAATTCCTCGTTTTTGTTATCATAAAAAACTATCAGTAGCTGCCAACTGCCGTATGTGTTTGGTGCAGGTAGAGAAATTTAATAAACCGTTACCTGCTTGTGCTACACCAGTGGCTGACGGCATGAAGATATTTACACGGTCTAAAGCTGCTATTGAAGCACAACAAAGCGTGATGGAATTCTTGCTGATTAATCACCCGTTAGATTGCCCAATTTGCGACCAAGGTGGCGAATGTGATTTGCAAGATATAGCCGTCGCTTATGGTACAAGTGGTTCGCGCTATACTGAAGAAAAGCGCGTGGTTTTCAATAAGAATATTGGACCATTAGTCAGTACAGATATGACGCGTTGCATTCAATGTACGCGTTGTGTGCGTTTTTTAAAAGAAGTGGGCGGCATGATGGAGCTGGGCATGGTTGGTCGAGGCGAACATGCTGAAATCACGGCTTATGTCGATAAAAGTGTGAATTCTGAACTCTCGGGCAATATCATTGATTTATGTCCTGTAGGCGCGCTTACAAGCAAGCCTTATCGATACTCAGCACGTAGCTGGGAGCTTACCCGCAGACCAAGTATTGCGCCGCATGATGGTTTAGGTTCACATATTGAAGTGCATGTGAAAGATAATAAAGTCATGCGCGTATTACCGCGTGAAAAAGAAAGTATCAACGAGTGCTGGTTATCAGACCGTGATCGTTTTTCTTATGAAGGCTTAAATAGTCCTGATCGCCTCAAAGTCCCAATGATTAAGCACAATGGTGCGTGGGTCGAAACCGACTGGAAGACTGCACTAGAGTTTGCTGCGGGACAAATTAAAGATATTACTAACGAGCATGGTAGCGAAGCGCTTGGTGTCTTAGTATCCCCAAATAGCACGATGGAAGAGGGCTATTTAGCTAAGCAATTGGCACACGGCTTAAACTGTGGCAATGTAGATTATCGTTTGCGCCAAACTGATTTTAGGTTGGATGGTAAACGTGTGGGTACGCCGTGGATGGGTTGTAATATCAATGAAATTGAAGAGTTGGATAGAATTCTAATCATAGGTTCTAACTTACGAAATGAACATCCATTACTTGCACAACGTTTCCGTAAAGCAGTCGCTAATGGCGCTGAACTTTCAATCGTAAGCCCGCTAGACAATGACCCCTTGATGGACATTGCGCATAAAGTGATTGTGCGTCCGAATGACATGGTCAATGTGTTGGGGCAAGTATTAAAAGCGATGTCTGGTTTACAACGTTTATCACTTTGCTTACCACCATCACTGAATAAATTATTAGAAGAAATTAAAGTACGTCCCAATACACAAGCGATGGCAGAAAGCCTAGCTGGACACGGTAAACAAGTCGATTTAGTTGCGCCAAAAGTAGGTATCTTTTTAGGCAATATGGCATTGAGTGATCCAAGGTTTACCGAGATGTACAGTATGGCTGAAGCGATTGGCGGCATTTCAGGTGCAAAAGGCGGCATTTTACCTGCTGCAGCTAACAGCACAGGTATGCATTTAATGGGAGTGATGCCTAACAGTACTGGCATGCATGCGCGTGCGATGCTTGAAGTGCCGCGTAAAGCCTATTTATTAGTAAACATTGAGCCGGAATTAGATTGCCAACACGCTGCACTAGCCAAATCTGCTATGGAAAAAGCTGAATGCGTAGTTGCCCTCACAGCTTTTAAATCTCAGGCACTAGAAAACGCCGATGTATTATTACCGATTGCACCATTTACCGAGACTTCAGGCACGTTTATGAGTATGGAAGGCCGTGTGCAAAGCTTTACAGCGGTAGCAAAACCACTAGGTGAATGCAGGCCAGGTTGGAAAGTATTGCGTGTGTTGGCTAATACACTGGGCTTACAAGGCTTTGATTATGACACCAGTGAGCAAGTGAAAGATGCAATTTTTGGTAGTGAAAAACCATCTGCTGTGGTGTGGCGTAGCTTGAATAACAACTTGAGAGAGTTGGTTGAAATTCAAGTCAATATCAAAAAAGCAGGCTTACAACGTATTGGTGAAGTGCCGCAATATGAATCTGACTCGATTGTACGTAGGTCACCACCTTTACAGAAAACTAAATACAACATTAAACCAATGGCACGCATGTGTGCGCAACAACTCGCAGAACTAGGGTTGATTGATGGGGATAATGTCTTAGTTAAGCAAGATAAGGGCAGTGCAGTGTTGGCTGCTAAGTTGGATAATCATGTGGCGATGGGCTGTGTACGTGTCGCTGCAGCACATGAAGATACGATAGGCTTAGGTGATTTGATGGGCGATATTACGATTGAAAAATTGTCAGCTCAAGACTTTCAAGTCTACAACACCATTATTATGGAAGCACGTGCATAATGGAATGGTTCGCAAATCTATTCGGTAGTTATTGGCCAGCTGTAGAAATTACAGGCTGGACCTTAATAAAAATTGTATTGATAGTTGCACCACTGATGGGCGCTGTGGCATATTTAACACTAGCTGAACGTAAAGTGATCGGTTATATGCAGGTGCGTATAGGCCCAAATCGCGTTGGTTATTTTGGATTATTACAACCAGTTGCCGATGGCTTGAAGTTACTTTTCAAAGAAATCATTCTACCTACTGCTTCGAATAAAACGTTATTTTTACTAGGCCCGGTGCTAGCCATTGCGCCAGCCTTTGCTGCTTGGGCGGTTATTCCCTTTGATATGAATATGGTGCTAGCAAACGTGGATGCAGGATTGCTATATATTTTAGCCATGACGTCGGTAGCAGTATATGGGGTGATTATCGCTGGCTGGGCATCAAATTCAAAATATGCTTTTCTGGGCGCATTACGTTCTGCAGCACAAATTGTGTCTTATGAAATTGCCATGGGTTTTGCGCTAGTAGGTGTATTAATGTGTGCGAACTCATTGAATTTGGGCAAAATTGTGATGGGCCAAGCTGGTGGTTTCTGGCATTGGTATTTCTTGCCGTTATTCCCATTGTTTATCGTGTATTTTATTAGTGCTGTAGCAGAAACTAATCGCGCCCCGTTTGACGTGGCCGAAGGTGAATCAGAAATTGTTGCAGGTTTTCATGTGGAATACTCTGGCATGGCATTTGCGGTATTTTTCTTGGCTGAATATGCCAATATGATTTTAGTGTCAATGTTGGCAGCGCTCATGTTCTTAGGTGGCTGGTTATCGCCAGTACCATTTATTCCTGACAGTTTCTTGTGGTTACTTGCTAAAGTAAGTTTCTTACTATTTTTCTTTTTATGGTTTAGGGCGACTTTCCCACGATATAGGTATGACCAAATCATGCGTTTAGGTTGGAAAGTATTTATTCCTATTACCATCGTTTGGATTGTGTTTGTAGGCGGTATGATGCAAACGCCATGGGCCTATTTGTTTCATTAGTGATTGAATAAATATTCTAATAGAATAAAAAAATACAGATAAAAATTATGATTGCAAAAATTAAATCTACACTCGGCAGCTTGATGTTAGTCGAGCTTTTAAAAGGAATGGCGCTTACTGGCCGCTACTTCTTTGCGCCTAAAATTACTGTGCAATATCCTGAAGAAAGCACACCACAGTCACCACGTTTTAGAGGTTTGCATGCATTGCGCCGCTATCCAAATGGTGAAGAGCGTTGTATTGCTTGCAAACTATGTGAGGCAGTTTGTCCTGCTATGGCAATTACCATTGAATCTGAGCAACGAGAGGACAATACACGACGTACCACGCGTTATGATATTGACCTGACTAAATGTATATTCTGCGGTATGTGTGAAGAGTCCTGTCCAGTAGATTCAATCGTAGAAACAAGAATTTTTGACTATCACGGCGAGCAGCGTGGGGATTTGCTGTACACCAAAGAAATGTTGCTGGCGGTTGGGGATAAGCATGAAAAACAAATTGCTGCCGATCGTGCGACTGACAAAACTTTTAGATAAGCAAGTATTTAAATAAAACAGCATTTAGAAACATATACTTAATCAATTAAAAGAACTAATTAGAATTTCATGACCTTTTTTGGCTTACATTTTCAAGACATTGTATTTTATGCGTTAGCAGCTATTTTGCTGTTTGCTGCGTTGAGTGTGATTACTACCCGCAATCCAGTATATGCGGCTCTGTATTTAGTATTAGCATTTTTTACTGCAGCGGGAATTTGGTTATTACTAGAAGCAGAATTTTTAGCAATTGCGCTTGTATTAGTTTACGTGGGTGCGGTAATGGTGTTGTTCTTATTCGTAGTGATGATGTTAGACATCAACTTAGATAAGCTGCGTGAAGGCTTCTGGAATGCCCTACCGATTGCACTTCCAGTAGGTGGTTTGATGGCTGTAGAAATGGTAATGATTGTTGGCGTGCGAAATTTTGGCGCAGATAAAGTATTAGCGCCACCAGCGCATCCTGCAGATTACAGTAATACAGCTGAACTTGGCCGCGTGCTATATACAGATTACTTATTGCCATTTGAATTGGCATCAGTTGTTTTATTGGTAGCGATTGTGGCTGCGATTGCCCTGACGCTCAGGGATCGTAAAGACAGTAAATCGATGAACCCAGCAAAACAAGTGCTTGTGAAAAAAGAAGATAGACTTCGCATTATCAAAATGGCATCTGTGACAGAGTCGACCAGCGTAGAAAAAACAAACACTGAAGCCAATAAGGAGACTAAATAATGGTCGGTTTATCTCATTACCTTATTCTTGGCGCATTATTATTCGCCATTAGTGTTGTTGGTATTTTTCTGAATCGTAAAAACGTCATCATTTTATTAATGGCTATTGAATTGATGCTATTAGCTGTTAATCTTAATTTTATTGCGTTTTCACACTATTTAAATGATATTGCTGGACAGGTGTTCGTGTTCTTCATACTCACTGTTGCTGCAGCTGAATCTGCCATTGGCTTAGCAATTTTGGTCGTGTTGTTCAGAAACTTACGCACTATTAATGTTGACGATTTAGATAGCTTAAAAGGGTAATGCAAAAGATGACTATGCAACAAATCTATTTGGCTATCCCTTTATTACCTTTGCTGGCGGCAATTATCGTTGGTCTATTCGGTAAAAAATTGCCAAGAGCGGCTGCCCATATTATTACCATTTTAGGTGTGGGTGCATCGTTTGCTTTATCAGTCTATGTATTTAAAGATTCATTACTTGGCCATGTGTATAACAACACGGTTTACACGTGGCTCAAAAGTGGCAATGTTTCATTTGAAGTCGGTTTTTTAATCGATAGACTTTCCGCCATGATGATGGTCGTTGTGACTTTTGTATCACTCATGGTACATATCTATACTATTGGCTACATGCACGATGATAAAGGCTACGCGCGCTTCTTCAGTTATATCTCATTATTCACTTTCGCTATGTTGATGCTGGTGATGTCGAACAACTTTATGCAGTTGTTTTTTGGCTGGGAGGCTGTTGGCTTGGTCTCATATCTATTGATTGGTTTTTGGTATACAAGACCAACAGCTATTTATGCGAATCTAAAAGCATTTTTAGTGAATCGTGTCGGTGACTTTGGTTTTCTACTTGGTATTGGCCTAGTGCTATTTCATTTCGGTAGCTTAGATTACGCTGCTGTTTTCTCTGTAGCCCCACAAATGGCCGATGAAAAAATCAGTTTGATAGGTAACGCGCAGTGGTCATTAATGACGGTCACTTGCATCCTATTATTTATCGGCGCTATGGGTAAATCAGCACAAGTGCCGTTGCATGTTTGGTTGCCAGATTCTATGGAGGGACCAACACCAATCTCAGCATTGATTCACGCTGCAACCATGGTTACTGCGGGTATTTTCATGGTGGCGCGTATGTCGCCATTGTTTGAGTTGTCTTCGACAGCACTTTCTTTTGTGATGATTATCGGTAGTATCACTGCCCTGTTTATGGGCTTCTTAGGCATTATTCAAAACGATATTAAGCGTGTAGTTGCCTATTCAACATTGTCGCAACTAGGTTACATGACTGTGGCTTTGGGAGCGTCAGCATATTCAGTTGCCATATTCCACTTAATGACGCATGCCTTCTTTAAGGCCTTATTATTTTTAGCTGCTGGATCAGTGATTATGGGTATGCACCATGATCAAGATATACGCAATATGGGTAACTTAA
>JACMNP010000086.1 GCA_014378495.1 Methylotenera sp.
AAAAATACTCTAACATTACGTGGGTAAACATAGACTTTATTGCCTACCGCAACATCGAGCTGCAAAAACTTCTCTCTGGTTAATTCAGATTCAATGATTTCGGATTGATCATCAGGTTGCAGTTCTATGCGCACCAATGGGCCTATGGCGTGAATATAGCTCACAACTGCCTCAAAGGCTGGTGCGCTACCATTAATCTCTTTACGAATCTCGATGTCATGCGGTCGTACATAGGCCAATGCTGGGCTATGTTGTGTATCGTCATGGGTATCAATTTTTAAGCCTACACCACCAATGTTGGCTTTACCTTCATGAACTTGGCTATTGAACTGGTTGACGTTGCCCAAAAATTGATACACAAAAGGTGAAATAGGGTGATCATAAACGTCTTGTGGTGATCCAATTTGCTCAATCTTACCTTTGTTAATGACCACTACACTGTCTGAAACCTCCAGTGCTTCTTCTTGGTCATGCGTCACGAAAATGCTGGTAATGTGCAATTCGTCGTGCAATCTACGTAGCCAGCGGCGTAGTTCTTTACGTACTTTTGCATCAAGTGCACCAAAGGGTTCGTCTAATAACAATACTTTAGGCTCTACTGCTAGAGCCCTTGCTAGGGCAATACGCTGACGCTGCCCACCTGATAGCTGTGGTGGATAGCGATCTGCTAACCAATCGAGTTGTACAAGCTCTAACAACTCGTGTACTCGTCTTTTGATTTCAGCATCAGAAGGACGCGTTTCTTTTGGACGCACACGTAAGCCGAATGCCACATTCTCAAAAACGGTCATGTGACGGAATAAAGCATAATGTTGAAATACAAAACCAACTTCACGCTCGCGTACTTGGCGGGCAGTAGCGTCAGCACCATAGAAATGAATGCTACCAGAATCAGGCGTTTCTAATCCCGCGATAATTCTTAATAGCGTAGTTTTTCCGCAACCAGAAGGCCCTAATAACGCTACTAGCTCGCCACTTGGTACGTCTAGGCTTACATCATTAAGCGCACTAAAACTGCCAAAGTTTTTCTTAATATTACGGATTTCTATACTCATTTTTTATTCCAAATTAAAATTTAATTGTTGCCATGCAATACTTATTTAAGTTTCACTTATTATGCTTTTTCATTTTCTTGTGCATCACGTGCCGCTTTCCATTCAACAAAACTTTTCAATACCAATGTGACTAGTGCAAGTAGCGCAAGCAAAGACGCTACTGCAAAGGCGGCTGCGTAGTTGTATTCGTTATATAAAATCTCGACATGTAGCGGTAAGGTATTGGTTAAGCCACGAATGTGACCTGAAACTACGGATACAGCGCCAAACTCGCCCATCGCACGCGCATTAGTTAATATCACTCCGTATAGCAACCCCCATTTAACATTTGGTAGTGTAATACGCCATAAAATCTGCCAGCCTGAGGCACCCAATACTAGGCCTGCTTCTTCTTCATCTTTACCTTGTGCTTGCATTAACGGGATTAGCTCTCGCGCTACAAACGGAAAAGTGACGAAAATAGTGGCTAATACAATGCCTGGAATTGCGAATATCACTTTGATGTCATGGTCTAAAAATGTAGAGCCCACCCAGCCTTGTAAGCCAAAAATCAATACGTAAATCAAACCAGCAATCACTGGCGACACCGCAAAAGGTAAATCAATCAAAGTAATGAGGATACTTTTACCTTTAAACTCAAATTTAGCGATGGCCCATGCTGCAGCTACACCAAATACTAGATTAAGCGGCACGGCAATAATGGCAGCAATGAATGTAAGCTTGATGGAAGAAAGCGCATCAGGGTCGATGATGGCAGCAATATAGGTATCAAACCCTTTACGCAGAGCCTCAGTAAAAACAGCAGCTAACGGCACAATTAGAAACAAGCTTAAAAAAAGCAGTACAGTGCCAATGAGCAGCAAACGTATCAAAAAAGGTTCAGATGTAGCTCGACTGCGAGCAACTTTAGTTTGATAGTTACTGTATTGAGATTGAGGCACCTGAGGCGCGGATATTGCAGTTGAAATGGACATTAACTGTTCCTAATTTACGCTTAATATATATTGATTACTAATAGGTTTACTTAGAAGCGTCAGACCGACGACTCATCCACCATTGCAAGCCATTAATCGCAAAAAGTAGTAAAAATGAAATCACCAGCATGACAACAGCAATCGCAGTTGCGCTTGAATACTCATATTGCTCTAACTTAGTAATGATAATGAGAGGTGTGATTTCTGACACCATAGGCACATTGCCAGCAATAAAGATAACTGAACCATATTCACCAATAGCTCGCGCAAAAGCCAAAGCAAAGCCAGTAAGCAGCGCTGGCCATATTGCAGGGAATATGATTTTTGAAAAAGTTTGCCAGCGATTAGCGCCCAGGCTTGCGGCAGCTTCTTCCGTTTCAGCTTCTAAATCTTGTAGCACTGGCTGCACCGTTCGCACTACAAATGGCAAACCGATAAAAGTAAGCGCAACGATAATCCCTAGCGGCGTGAATGCTACTTTAATACCATGTGGTTCTAGCCAACTGCCAATCCAGCCATTACCAGCATAGACAGCCGTAAGCGCAATGCCAGCGACCGCGGTAGGTAATGCAAAAGGTAAATCGACCAAGGCATCGATTATTTTTTTACCTGGAAAAGTATAGCGGACTAGCACCCACGCTGTTAGCAAACCAAACACAGCATTTATTAAAGCACCAATCAGTGATGTGCCAAAGGTGAGTTTATACGAAGCTAACACGCGTGGCGCTGTTACCACATGCCAAAACTCAGCTAAGCTTAGCTCAGTAGTTTTGATAAATGCGGCTGAGAGTGGAATTAATACAATCAAGCTAAGATAAAATATCGTGAAGCCTATTGATATATTAAAGCCAGGTAATACATTTTTTTGTTTTGCCATAAAATCAATCATTAAGTGAGCGGATGCAAATTTAACAGAGCTGGTTATAAATTAAAAATAATATATATCTATATTAATATAACTAAATCTGCTTTGTGAGTGCGAGTAGGGTTTAAGCGCATGACCCAATAAACCAGTGTTAGCGAGCTAATTAAAGAAAGTACATTAAATACTTAAGCAGCCTCACGTAAATCTCGCTTACCATTTCTGGATTTAAAGATTTGAGACTTCTGCAACTCCTTTGCGGCCACCGCCTTACCGAGGAAAGTACCTTGTAATAAATGACCACCACTTTCAATGGCAATATCCAATTGAGTTTGGGTATCAATACCCGAAATAATGGGCTGTGCAGCTAAATCTCTAATCACTTGCATCAAGCCAGGCAGCGCTTTTTGCAAACGACTATTATTTTGAGATTCTTGAATCAGGGTCGAATCTAATTTGACAAAGTCCGGTGATAACTTCCATAAACGATCTATACGTGAATGATTGCTGCCAAAATGATCAATGGCAATTTTGTAGCCGCGATCGCGATAGTTATCAATTGCCTCAGACAATTGTTTATCTTGATCAACCAAGCCTTCTTGAATTTGGATCACTACACGCTCCGTTGGTACTGAGTTGGCGTGCAAAATACGTTCAAATACTTTGCCGTGTGCATTCACAGAAACCAATAGTTTAGGATGCACATTTAGAAACAGCAGGCCATTTTCTGCATAAATTTGCCTGAAATTAAGTACATGCAAAGCGCGGCTTACACGATCAAACTGTACTAATTTTCCAGCCTGCTCTGCATAGCTATAGGCAAAATCAGACGTGCTCGGCAATTCACCACCTAATGAAGGTTTGAGTAAGGCTTCATGGCCATACAAGTCACCCGCGGCACTATCGTAAATTGGTTGAAAGGCGCTATTGAGTTGTACGCCTAAAAAAGTGCTGTTAAATTCGCCAGTAGATTGTTCGGCTAAGCCGTAATCATCTAAATCTAAGAATAATGATTCTTTGAGTTGTAGCCTTAGTTGCTCCACATGTGTTGCAGCAATTTTGATGTTTGTAGGGTTAGTATCTGCCATTTTGATTCCTTAAATTTTTTATTATTTTGTATAGATGGCATCAAAAGTGCCACCATCAGCAAAATGCGTTTTCTGCGCTTTCGTCCAGCCACCAAACACATCATCAACGCTGAATAAATCTATCTGTTTGAATTCTGTTTTGTGTTTTGCAGCAACTGTTGCTAAGCTAGGTCTAAGGTAATGCTTAGCAGCGATTTCTTGACCTGCTTCAGAGTAGTGAAAGTCAGCATAAGCTTGAGCAAGCGCTCTTGTGTGATGCTTATCAACATACTTATCGACGACTGCAATTGGGTTTTCAGCCAAAATGCTAGACGATGGGTACACCACATCAAATTTATCACCCAATTCTTTATTGATTAAATTCACTTCATTTTCAAATGTCAGTAATACATCGCCAATGTCACGTTGTGCAAATGTGGTCGTTGCGCCACGTCCGCCAGTATCTAAAACGGGTACGTTTTTAAAGAGTTTGCTCACAAACTTTTTAGCTTGCGCTTCGTTGCCGCCTTTTTTAAGCACATAGCCCCAAGCGGCTAAGTAGCTGTATTTGCCATTACCTGAAGTTTTAGGGTTTGGAATCACCACCGCAGTACCAGGCTTCACTAAGTCATCCCAATCTTTAATATTTTTTGGATTGCCTTGGCGGACTAAAAACACGATAGTCGAGCTGGTTGGTGAGCTAGCGTTAGGTAGACGTTTTTGCCAATCCTTAGGAATCAACTTTGCACGTTCATATAGAATATCAATATCTGGTGCTTGATTCATGCTGATAATATCGGCTTCGAGGCCATCTACTACTGAACGCGCTTGCTTGCTCGAACCGCCGTGTGATTGATTCACGGTAATAGTTTCACCTGTCTTTTGTTTCCAGTATTTTATAAAAGCAGGATTAAAGTCTTTGTAGAACTCGCGTGTTACATCGTATGAAACATTGAGCAAACTACTATCGGCGACAGCGTTTGAAGTTATAAATGTTGTTGCTGTAATGAACAGGCTTACCAACCATTTTTTTTTGAACATAATATATGTCGTCTTTATTGATTAAAGTTAAGTACATGCACTTTACGCAATGATTCAAATAATGTAAAAGAATAATAAATAATATGTTTAAAACTAAAGGTAATATAAAAAGAATGCGCTAAGTTAGTGATTAAATAACTTGCAGTTAGTCTTTCGTGTGGTGTATATTGAAAATTATTAAATAATAAATTAAAGTTAAAACTGCTTAATAGCTATACCCGATATTGGATATAAGCCTATATTAGCCTGTGCTGACCGGACAACCGGAAGCCAGCGAGTCTAAAGACCGCTGGCTTTTTTGTTTTTTGCGATTGGCTTTTAAGCAACTAAGCAAGAGAATCTAAAGTAATGAAATAAAAATACTCATGAACAAAAGTCATAACGAACATCTAGAAAATGCCACGGAAACTGATGATTTTGGGACCAATTATTCAAGTGGCCTGAATAATAGTCATCAGGATTCAGATATTAATGACTTGGGTATAGCCGAAATCGTGACTGCTTTACACGACTTACGACTCACTTCGCTTGAGCATAGAAAGCGTCGTGATAGGCCGCCTAAACTGCCGTCTCGCAAGGTATTGCAAACTGTGGTTGAGGGCTTGGGTGCAGCACTGTTTCCAAATCGCTTAGGGCTACCAGATATAAAAGAGTCTGGCATTGACTACTTTGTTGGTCACACATTGGATGTGGTCTTGCGTGAGTTGGTGTCGCAGGTGAAGCTAGAGCTTAAGTTTGTGGCGGATGTACGCAACGAGGCTGAGCAAAATAAATCTAAGCAGTCACAAAGTATTACGCTAAGAACTCCCACAGAAATTGTACGTGAATTTGCAAAACAATTGCCTGCGATACGCCAACTGCTTGATAGCGACATCAAGGCCGCCTATGAAGGTGACCCCGCTGCAAGAAGCGTGGATGAGGTATTGGTGTGCTATCCGGGTGTTTGGGCGATTATTCATTATCGGATTGCGCATGTATTACATGGTTTAGGTGTGCCGCTGGTGGCGCGCATGATTTCTGAGATTGCACATTCTGCAACAGGGATTGATATTCACCCTGGCGCAACTATTGGTGATAGTTTCTTCATTGACCACGGTACAGGTGTAGTGATTGGCGAAACAACCATTATCGGTAGACATGTACGTATTTATCAAGCCGTTACACTTGGCGCAAAACGCTTTCCTACTGATGAAGATGGCAATTTGCTCAAAGGCCATGCGCGACATCCAATTGTTGAGGATAACGTAGTCATTTATGCAGGAGCCACAGTATTAGGACGCATCACGATTGGCGCGGGCTCATCCATTGGTGGCAATGTGTGGCTTACTCGAAGTGTGCCAGCTAATAGCAATATTACCCAAGCACAAACATTGGCAAGCTCGCTTGTTGCGGTTTCACATATAGAAAATTCAGCATTACCACAAACAAACTCTCAAGTTAACAAAGAAGTTTCGCAACATCATTAATTAGCAATATCAAGCTGGTTTAATGATTAGTACATTATTATTTATTAGGAGATATACATGGCAGAAAATAATCAAGTTCAAACCGCATTAGGTGACGTGGCCGCACGGACGCTTGCCAATGCAACCAAAACGGTACCGATGCTTAGTACCATTACGCCACGCTGGTTAGTACATTTAATGCACTGGATTCCAGTTGAGGCAGGTATTTATCGCGTAAACAAAGCCAAAGATCCTGGTGCGATTGAAGTAGATTGTTCAGCGAAAGACGAGCGCGAGCTACCCAACACTTTTGTAGACTATGAAGAATGGGGCCGTGAATATGTACTAAATGCGGTAAATACCGTGGTGGATGTGCATACGCGTGTTTCGGATTTATATAGCAGCCCGCATAACCAAATCAAAGAACAATTACGTTTAACGATTGAAGTGGTTAAAGAACGTCAAGAGAGTGAGTTAATCAACAATGCTGAATATGGCTTGCTGAATAATGTTGCTGCCTCACAAAAAGTAAAATCTCGCACTGGTTCACCAACACCAGATGACTTTGATGAGTTGCTATCAAAAGTATGGAAAGAGCCTGCGTTCTTCTTGGCACATCCACAAGCGATTGCTGCGTTTGGCCGCGAGTGTACACGTCGTGGCGTTCCGCCACCAACGGTTGCGTTGTTTGGTTCACAGTTCATCACATGGCGCGGTGTGCCGATTATCCCTTGCGATAAATTGAGAGTAACTAAAGGAAAAACGAATATCTTGTTATTGCGCACTGGCGAAAGTCGTCAAGGCGTAGTTGGTTTGTATCAACCTAATTTACCTGGCCAACAAAGCATGGGCTTATCTGTGCGTTTTATGGGTATCAACCATAAAGCGATTGCCTCTTATTTGGTTTCACTCTATTGCTCATTGGCGGTGTTGACTGATGATGCAATTGCAGTGCTAGAAAATGTTGAAGTAGGCAACTACTATGACTATAAATAATGGATTCTCTGGAAATAATTTGGATTTAGCCAGCGTGCATGATTTGTCATCGTTTGAGCCTGAGGCCATACTAGCGTCTTTGCCAGGTGAGCATCCGCGTATGGCTGCTGGCCTAGCAATTGGTCGTGAAGCAAGTCAGACTGGGCATTTAGATATTGCAGAATTATCTAAAATTGCTAGCGAACTATATGCAGAAGGCTTCCCAGCTGGCGCCTTTGGTAAAAAGCAAGATGAAATCCCGTCGAC
>JACMNP010000087.1 GCA_014378495.1 Methylotenera sp.
GCGGGCTTTTTTTTGTTCGAGTAGTTATTAGCTTATTTAAATAATAGGGAGATAAGTGTTGACATTGTAAATAAGAATCATTATCATTTATACATATTGTTTAACTTAAGGATTAATCATGAGCAAACCGCTAATCATTAGCCAAGCAAAGTTGGCAGGCAACGAAGAGTGTAAAGTGCTTTATAACAAATCTAAAGATATGGTGGAACTAGAAGTGGGTGGTACTTCACTCAGATTCGCAGCATCAAACTTTTTTATGATGAACGAGATGATGCGTAAAGCAGCGGCTAAGCTTGTGATGCAAACAGAGTTGCACCAAACGCTTAATGTGTTGGCTGATGCAAAGTTTCAGGCTAAGTTACTGATGCAAAAAGAATTGCATCACGCCTAGCAATGTATAAAACCAACTCTATTATTTACTTTACAAATTAAATGCAAATCATTATCATTTGCAATCATGGTAATGACGCGAAAATATTAATATGTCAATCGATAACACATTGAATAGCCAAGCTGCAAATAAGCAAATTGGTAATGAAGAATCTAGAAATGAGCAATCTGAGTACGATCCAGATTTGCCTAATGCCAGCGCAGTCATGGCCGCAATATGCTGTGTAAGCTCGCAATATGCGGTAAATCCTTCAACCGATTTAGCCATACTGATTTCAGATTTAGCGCATAAATTAGCGGCGCCGCAATATGCGGAATCTAAGCTTATTGCTGAAGTTGCAAAACGCTTGGCGTTTCAATGGGATGCGATTGTGGATGATTTACATGATGCTTTATTGGCAACGACGCCACTAGATGGCACTTGTCATTAAGCCATCTCGTTAAAGCAGCTTAATTTAATTAAAAAAAATCAATATAGAAAGCACATATGTCACGATTAACAGGGCCAAGAGTAAAAATTATGCGTGCGCTAGGGGTAGATTTACCTGGCTTGTCACGCAACACCATTGAAACAAGACCAACGCCACCAGGCCAACATGGCATGAAAGCAACACGTCGCCGTAAGTCTGACTATGGCGTGAAGTTGCAAGAAAAACAAAAGTTACGTTTTAACTATGGCTTAACCGAGCGCCAAATGCGCAAGTTGATTATTGAGGCACGTAAGGGTAAAGAGCCTACTGGCGACCAATTTTTACAGTTGCTTGAGCGCCGTTTAGATAATGTGATCTTTAGGGCTGGCTTTGCGCCAACGGTCATTGCTGCCCGTCAATTAGTATCGCATCGCCATGTGACTTTGAATGGTAAGTCAGTGAATATTCCATCAATTCGTGTGAAATTAGACGATGAGATTGCGCTAAAAGTGACTAGTTTGAAAATCGCAATGGTGGTTGAAACACTTGCCAGACCAGTACTAGATAGACCTGAGTGGTTACATTGGGACGATGCAGAAAAAATAGTCAAAATCGCTCATTTACCAGATGCGGATCAAGTGCCTTTCCCAATCGATGTGCAACAAGTGGTTGAGTATTACTCAAACAGAATTTAGATTTAACTTAAATAGCTATAAAAAGAAACTTAAAGCTAGTACTGAATTTATGTCCTGCCTAACACAGGGCTTAAATACAGCGTTGGACTTGCAGCTTATGCCTAACACATGAGCTGTAAACAGAGCGTTGTGATGTTGTAACTGCATGGCAACATGCATCTCCTTGCATTACTTTTATGACCGCATTGAATTTATTCACATAAGTCGGTCACTTTTTTTTAACTTACGTTGATGAATTTTAAGAAGGTGTTGTGATGAGACAAGATGAAGCGTGTAGAAGAATACTGTTAGCGGGCGCAGATGGCTGCCGCATTATATATTGTGAAGGTTGTGGCGTTGCAGAGTTAGAGTTAGGCGCTATTAGTGTGCGTTTAGAGTTGAATGCATTACATAACTTACAAGCCGTATTAGGCCAAGCGGCGATGAAACTATCGGTATTAAAAGCCATTAAAGTTTCGCCAGACTTTGAGTATGACAAGCTAGATTTACATTAAACCATTTGGTAATAAATATTAGCTTCAATCCCTAGATTATTGCAGTGGCAATATTAATATCACTTTGTTGTCATTAAAGGTGGCGCAATATTTGCTAGAATACTGGTTAAGATTATTAACTGGCCTAAGCAAATGAAAACAATCCCCAGCACCTCAGACAAAGCTTCAGAAAAAACCAAGAAAAAAGCTAAGCCTAAAGTCATTGCAATTCCTAAGCTAACGCCAATTCACCAAGCCTTACAAAACCATTTGATTTTCTCTAGCTTCAAGACCAACGTGGTTGCAACGCCCAGAGATTGGTATAACACCGCGAGTTATACCGTGCGCGACCATGTAGTTGAGCGCTGGGTTAAAACGGCTGAATCTTATTATGTTGACGATCCAAAGCGTGTCTACTATTTATCTTTAGAGTTCTTAATCGGGCGCATGCTTACTAATGCTGCACTAAATTTGGGCATAAAAGATGAATTAAAAGAAGGGTTAGCAACATTAGGTCGTAGTTTGGAAGACGCAGTTGAGATGGAAACCGATGCGGCGCTGGGAAATGGCGGTTTAGGCCGACTGGCAGCCTGCTTTTTAGACTCGATGGCCACAATGGATATTCCTGCGGCGGGCTATGGTATTCGTTATGAATACGGCATGTTCAAGCAATCTATTGAACATGGTCAGCAGATAGAAAATCCAGATAACTGGTTGCGTTATGGAAATATTTGGGAGTTTCAACGTCCAGAATCCACTTACGATGTTAAGTTTTACGGTCATGTTGTCAAGACTCACAAAGGTGAGGGTAAAGACGCTGTTGAGGTGCAATATTGGATAGATGCAGAACATGTCGTAGCAATGGCCTACGATGTGCCAGTGCCTGGATATGGTACTGATACTGTCAATAATTTGCGCTTATGGTCAGCCAAGGCGACGCGCGAATTTGATTTACGCCAATTCAATGATGGTAATTATGAAAAAGCGGTAGAAGAGCGCAATGAGACTGAAAGCATTTCTAAAGTACTGTATCCAAACGATACGTCTGCACTTGGTAAGGAGTTGCGTTTAAAACAACAATACTTCTTTGTGTCAGCATCTATACAAGACATTTTGCGTAGATATTTATCTACCCATGAGATTAAAAGCGAGCAAGACTGGAATGCCTTGCCAGATAAAATCGCGATTCAATTGAACGATACGCACCCAGCGATTGGCGTTGCAGAAATGATGTATCAGCTAGTTGATAACCACCATTTACCATGGGCAAAAGCTTGGTCACTAGTGGTTAAGATATTTGCTTATACTAACCATACTCTAATGCCAGAAGCGCTAGAAACTTGGTCTGTGGAGTTATTTGGCCGTTTATTACCGCGCCATTTAGAAATTATTTTCCAAATCAATCAAGAGTTCCTGCATATGGTGAATCATCAATTTCCGGGAGAATGTGATTTATTGACACGCGTATCCATTATTGATGAAACACATGGTCGTCGTGTACGCATGGCACATTTGGCAGTTGTGGGTAGCCATACAGTAAATGGTGTTGCAGCTTTGCATAGCGAGCTACTTAAAAAGACATTATTTGCGGACTTTAACCGTATCTATCCAGGCAAACTGACTAACGTCACTAACGGCATAACGCCACGCCGCTGGCTGAATCAAGCTAACCCAGAGCTCACTAAACTGATTGAAACAGTGATTGGTGATGGCTTCAAAAAAGACCTCACGCAAATCAAAAAATTAACGCCATTAGCGAATGATGCTGACTTTAAGAAAGCTTTTGCAGCGGTAAAATTAGGTAATAAAGTACGTTTAGCCAATAAAATTGAAAAACTAACAGGTATTAAATTGAATACCAAAAGTTTGTTTGATGTGCAAATTAAACGTATTCATGAATACAAACGTCAGCTATTAAATGTATTGCATGTGATTACTTTGTACAATCGCATTCGCAGTGGTGAGCAAGGCATTACGCCACGTACGGTGATATTTGGCGGTAAAGCGGCGCCTGGTTATTGGATGGCAAAACAGATTATTCGTCTCATTAACGACGTAGCCGAAATTGTAAATAATGACCTCGCGATAGGTGACCAACTTAAACTGGTCTACTACCCAAATTATGAAGTGTCAGCTGCGGAAATATTGTTCCCAGGAAGTGATTTATCTGAGCAGATTTCTACAGCAGGTACCGAAGCAAGTGGTACTGGCAATATGAAAATGGCGCTCAACGGTGCGTTAACCATAGGTACTTTGGATGGTGCTAACGTAGAAATCATGGAAGAAGTAGGCGAAGAAAACATCTTCATTTTTGGTTTAACTACAGCGCAAGTGGCTGAGACTAAAGCTAATGGCTATAATCCGCGTGATTATTACAATGGCAATGCAGAGTTAAAACAAGTGATCGATATGATAGGTAGCGGTTTTTTCTCAGTGGATGAGCCCAATCGTTATCAAGCAATTGTGGATAATTTGCTCAATGGCGACCAATATCTATTACTTGCTGATTACGCGAGCTACATTGAGGCACAAGATAGAGTGGCCGCTTTGTATCAAGACCAAAGTGCATGGGTCAGTATGGCCATCTTGAACGTGGCGAATATGGCTAAATTTTCGAGCGATCGTGCGATTAGCGATTATGCAAAAAATATTTGGCATGTTAGTCCAATTGATGCAAAAGCAGTTAAAGCAACAGTTAAATCAAAAAATAATCGTTAAATAACACTCAACAATAAGTCATCTAAACCATCTAAGCTTACGTTAGTAAGCTAATGGTTTAGGTGACTTTTTTGCGTGAAATTAACGTACAAAACTAATTGGTATAAAAGTAAAATATGATTAGCGTTGATACAAATACGATAATTTACGTTAAGCTTTAAAAGAGATTTATTGTGAATAATAAACTGGAGAAGAACATGCGTTTTTTAATGATAGCGTTGAGTTTTGTTTTATTTACTACGCATGCTAACGCGCTAAGTGTGAGTGATTTAAGTAATACTGAAGCAAGTGGTGGTTTAAAAGAAGCCTTGATTCAAGGTGCGGGTAAAGCAGTGAGTCAGCTAAGTGCGACAGATGGTTTTTTTGGTAACAAGGAAGTGAAAATTCCATTGCCAGACACTATGAAAAAAGCTGAAAAAGCGATGCGTATGTTCGGTATGGGTAAGCAGGCTGATGAGTTAGTGCTAAAAATGAATCGTGCAGCGGAAGCGGCAGTCCCAGAAGCTAGAGCATTATTAGTTGATTCAGTGAAAAAAATGAGTGTCGCTGATGCAAAAACCATTTTGACTGGTGGCGATGATGCTGCAACGCAATATTTTAAAAAAGTAACTTCAGGCCCGATGGCAGATAAATTTTTACCTATTGTTAAAAAAGCGACTGAAAATGTACAGCTTGCACAGCAATATAACAAGTTTGCAGAAATGGGTAATAAGTTCGGTGTTGTGAAAAAAGATCAGGTAAATCTAGAGCAGTATGTGACCCAAAAAACCTTAGATGGTGTATACCTAATGATGGCGAAAGAAGAAGCTGCCATTCGTAAAGATCCAGTAGGGCAGGCTAGTGGTTTGCTGAAAAAGGTGTTTGGGGCGATCGGTAATTAAATGCTTAATAGCACTAAGTCATTAAAATGAGGTATAAAAATTCATAAGTAAATTGACTATACTTGTTTGAAGAGGCTAAAATTTTACGTGTAGCTGATAGTGCTCAATAAATTTAAGGTTAACATGCGTCGAAAATTAGTGGTTGCCAATTGGAAGATGCATGGCAACTTAGTATTAAATGAACAGCTTTTTGCTGCGTATATTCAAAAATTATCATTACTTAGTCATGTCGATATTGCTGTGTGCGTACCTTATCCTTATCTCGCGCAAGCACAAGCATTGCTGAAAAATACCAATATTGCCTGGGGTGCACAAAATCTAAGTAAAGACGCTATAGGCGCATTTACTGGTGAAGTAAGCGCTATGATGTTAAAAGACTTTGGTGCTAGCTATGTCATCATTGGACATTCTGAACGCGCAACGGCATATTGTGAATCTGACGAAAACATCGCCGTTAAATTCAAGCAAGCCAAATCTTATGGTTTAACGCCAATTTTATGTGTAGGCGAAACCTTAATTGAACGTGAAGCAGGTGTCATGCAAATGGTAGTTGGTAAGCAATTAGATGCCGTTATTAACGCTTACGGCGCCAGTATCTTTGCTGATGCTGTAGTGTCTTATGAGCCCATTTGGGCTATTGGCACGGGCTTGGCGGCAAGTGGCGAGCAAGCGCAAACTATGCATGAATTTATTCGCAGTAGGATAGCTGCCCTAGATAAATCAGCCGCAGCTAGCTTGAAAATCCTTTATGGAGGGAGCGTAAACCCTCAAAATGCGGTACAATTATTTGCTATGCAGGATATAGACGGTGGTCTTATCGGCAAGTGTTCGTTAAATGCGCAAGAATTTGAAAAAATATGTCGTGCTGTAGCTTAGAGTTAGGCTACCAGCGTAATGAGTATTAAGGTAAAAAATGGAAAAATTAGTTTTAGTCATTCATGTATTAGCTGCTTTAGGTGTGATTGGTTTAGTGCTTTTGCAACACGGAAAAGGTGCTGATATGGGTGCGTCTTTTGGCAGTGGTGCATCTGGCAGCTTGTTTGGTGTAACGGGATCTTCTAACTTTATGAGACGTGCAACAGCTGGTTTTGTGTTGGTGTTTTTTACTACTAGCTTAACGCTTGCATATATGTCTAGCCATAAAGCAGGTAGCGGCAGTGTGATTAAAGCAAATGTTACACAAAGCGCTGTGCCAAATGTGGCGCCCGCTGCAGTCAAAATCCCCGCAACTACAGAAGTTCCGGCAGCGCCAGCACCTTCAGAAGATGTTCCAAAATAGTTAAAGTTTCTAGAGCGTAAGCTCAGCAAAATGCCGTCGTGGTGGAATTGGTAGACACGCTATCTTGAGGGGGTAGTGACGAAAGTTGTGCGAGTTCGAGTCTCGCCGACGGCACCAGTCCCATGTTGTGTTGGCGACGTGGCTGGTTGGGAATTGGTTGTTTGGGAGTATTACAATGAGTTGTTGGGTATGTTGCATTGAAATCACTTGTTAACATGATCGATTAAGGCAAATCAGTGTTAGAAAACTATTTCCCAATTCTGATGTTTATCCTGGTCGGCCTAGGCGTAGGCTTGGGGCCGTTGCTGGCAGGTAAAATTCTCTCTCCGCACAAACCTGATGCGGAAAAAAACTCTCCTTATGAGTGCGGCTTTGAGGCGTTTGAAGATGCCCGCATGAAATTCGATGTGCGCTACTATCTGGTCGCCATTTTGTTTATTCTATTCGATCTCGAAACTGCTTTCTTTTTCCCTTGGGCGGTCTCTATGCGGGATTTGGGTTTGTCTGGGTTTTTGATTATGCTAGGTTTTATTTTGGAATTTGCGGTAGGATTTTGGTATATCTGGAAAAAAGGTGCACTGGATTGGGA
>JACMNP010000088.1 GCA_014378495.1 Methylotenera sp.
AGCTAAGTTTGGGTATGGCTTAGCTAAAGACTGCACCAAGCTTAATACACCATCTTTATCGTTGCTTCTATTGAGTAAACTATTGATATAAAGAAAGCCACCAGCACGGGTTTCTTCTTTTAACAGTAATTTAGCTAAAAACGGCTCAGTATCACTTAGCTTGCCAGTAGCAATTAACATCTCTGTCATTGCCTGCTGTGCTTCTGTAGAAGTTGGGTCTAGTTCAGCCCATAGTTTTACTGCTGGGATCGTAAGACTATTAATATTGCCAAAGGCCGCTACTTTAGCAGCGCGTTCAGCTAATCTGGGGTCTTGTTCTGATTTAGCTAAATCATAAAAAATTGACCCAGAAGTCGCTAAGTCACCGCGCTGTCCAGCGACTTCAGCTACTAAATATTTATAGACAAACTCAGCGGTCAGTGGCGCCTCAGAAATGCTCTCTGAAGTGCCAGTGGAAGGGTTCGTGTCAGCAACATTCGCTTTTACATTATTTTTAGTAGCACAAGCATTCAAGCTTAATGCGCTGGCTAGTAAACAAGCAAAAAGTAAGGATATATGTGTGGATGACGATTTTTTCATTGTTTTTTTCACAGATTTTATCTCTTGAGCACTTGTTTGTAATAGATTAAACGTTGGTTGCATAGGGTATAAATTTTTATTTAAAAGTAATAAAGTTTTCTGACAATACTAGCTTTAGTATTGAGCTAATTTAATTAAGATAATAAACGATTATTTTATTAAAGTAAGGTTCTATTTCTTAGTCCGTGACAGGTGTCGCAAGTTCCTACATAATTATGGATTGACTATAACGCTTGTTGTTAGAACTTTCCAGTAATGTTAAGAACTTTTCATTTATCACGTTTTCAGATTGGTGTGAGTTAACCCTGTGATAAATACTGTTTTCAAGTGAGTTTCTAGTCGGCATCAATGATTTCAGTCAATGTAAATATTACAGTACCTATTAATTGAAGTGCCTAAATTGAACGTTTTGAATTGAGTAGCTATGAATGATTTTACAGTAGAAGCAACCCAACTTACGAGACTTTACGGTGGTAGAGAGGCTGTTAGCAATGTGAGTTTTACGCTTAGTAAAGGCGAGGTGCTAGGCTTTTTAGGACCGAATGGTGCTGGTAAATCTACCACCATGAAAATGCTCACAGGTAATCTTGCGCCCAGTAATGGCAGTGTGAAAATTTGCGGCATCGACATGATTGAGCAGCCTAAAGAAGCAAAGGCTTTAATTGGCTACCTGCCTGAAATGCGCCCTTTATATAAGGAGTTTACGGTAGACGAATACCTTACTATTGCAGCACGCTTGCATAGAGTCAGTGCTAGCCATATCAAAAAAGCTGTAGAAGTTGCTAAAGAGCGCTGTGGTTTAGGACATATGAGCAAACGATTGATTGAGAATCTATCTAACGGCTATCAACAGCGAGTGGGTATTGCCCAAGCGATTATTCATAATCCAATGGTGGTCATTTTAGATGAACCTACCGTTGGCTTAGATCCCATCCAGATTCGGGATATTCGCGCCTTGATTCGTGAAGTGGGTGCTGAGCGAAGCGTCATTATTTCTACACATATTTTGCCGGAAGTAGAAATGGTCTGTGACCACGTGCAAATTATCGATAAAGGTAAATTAGTCTTTAACGGTTCAATTGACGTACTTAAAAAACAACGTATTGGCAATAAGTTGTTGATAGGTATGCATAATCCGCCGAGTAGTGATGCGCTTTTAAAAATTGCAGGTGTGACTGAAGTTGAAGTTGTGTCTAGCGGCTTGATGCGGGTGCGTTTTGCAGATGATGCCGCACCAGCAGAAGCTATTGTGCAGGCCGCAGTCAAAAGCGGCTGGGGCTTACATCAAATTGCACCTGATCAAACAAGTTTAGAAGACGTTTTTGTGCAATTGACTTATCAAGAACAAGCTGTAGTTTAAGCCAGAATAAGGTCGGAGTTAAGACCAAGAAAAGGATCGCAACATGATTATCAATGTAGCAAGAAAAGAACTTAAAAGTATGTTTGCCTCACCAATGGGTTGGGTGATTTTATCGTTGTTGATGTTTTCATTTGGTACTTATTATTTAAACGGTGTGAATGATTATTTCGCCGTCATGTCTGGTGCCATGCGCCCTGCAGAGCGTACTGGGGTGACCCAATTTGTTGGGCAAATGGTCTATGGTTTTGCCTCATTTATGGTGTTATTTGCAGTGCCGCTACTTTCAATGCGCTTGATCAGTGAAGAGCGTCGTAGTCAAACATTGCCGTTTTTATTCAGTGCACCAATTTCACTGACAGAAATTGTGTTGGGTAAGTTTTTGGGCTTAGTCGCATTTTTAAGCATATTAATTGTGTTTATTGGTTTTATGTTGTTTACGCTCAACATTTGGGCGGATATTGATTTTGGCTTCATTATTGCCAACTCAATAGGATTGTTATTAATGGTGGCAAGTTTTTCAGCGCTTGGTTTGTACTTTTCAAGCATGACGCAACAGCCAGTAGTGGCGGCAATTTTAACGTTTATTGCGTTATTTGCGCTGATGTTCTTAGATCGCTTTTTTGCTGGTGATCCTAGCAATACTTTAGCTAACTTATCACTCACACGCCACTTCCAATCATTCTCTGGTGGTTTGATAGATACAGGCGATATTGCCTATTTTGTTTTATTTATTGTGACATTTTTAACATTAACCGTGCGTCGTTTAGATGCTGACCGTTTGCGTGGTTAAGCTTAAGTAGTGAATTAAGCGCTATTCAAACTGGCTAAATGTTAACCCCCTGTGAAATATTGGATCTTGTAAAATGAATATCAATCGTAAATTACGCTTTCAGCTACTAGTACAAAATGGTTTTTTTGTCGTCTTATTTTTATTGCTAGTGATTTTGTTAGGCTATTTAGCAAGTCAGTATCGTTATGCAAAAGACATTACTCAAGCCAACCGTAATATTCTTACGCAAGGCAGCGTTAACGTATTGAATCAAATGAAAGAACCTGTGAATATTACGGTGTTCGCAACGAAAGATGATGCGTCAGGGGGCGATAATTTTCGTAAAGGTATGATTGACTTTGTGGCGCGCTATCAACGTGCCAAAAAGAATGTAAATTTGAAATTTATCAATCCATCTGAAGAGCCAAAGCTCGCGCAAGATGCTGGTATTAAAAATGATGGTGAAGTGATTGTAGAATACCAAAAACGTGTCGAGCATATTACGCCACCGATTGCCGAACAAGAGATGACCAATCTTTTAGTGAGGCTTTCTCGTACCAATCAACAAGCTGTAATGTACTTGGATGGCCATGGTGAGCGCAATTTAATTGGCGTTAAAAACTTTGATATTGGTGAGTTTGGTAAACAGCTAGAGGCTAAAGGCTTCAAGTTTGCCAATCCAGATTTAACTATTGCCCAATCAGTACCGAGTAACGGTGCCATGCTTGTGATTGCAAGCCCGCAAGTAGATGTGAGTGAAGTTGAAGCTAAAAAAATCAAAGCTTATTTAGAGGCAGGCGGCAATTTATTTTGGCTGCTTGATGATGATAATTTACGCGGACTTAAAGAAGTGGCTGATTACCTAGGTTTGCAAGTGTCACCAGGAATCGCGATGGATATGGCCTCTGCCCAATACGGCGCTGATGCCAGAGTTTCGTTTGCTAGTTTGTATGGCGAACATGCGATTACCAATAACTTTATGTTGCGTACTTTGTTTCCAGAAGCACATGAAGTGACTGCGCACGGTAATGATGACAATGGCTGGAAAGTCAGCAACTTGGTAGAAGTTGCACCTAATGGTTGGCTAACTTCCGAAAAATTAGCTAAAGATGTTAAGCCAGTATTCAACGAGAAAAAAGATAAAAAAGGCCCTATAAATATCGGTGTGGCACTTGAGCGTACTTACGGTAAAAAGGGTCAACGAGTAGTAGTAATGGGAAATGGCAACTTTTTATCCAACACCTTTATTACTAATGGCGGAAACTTAGATTTGGGCGTGAATATGGTGAATTGGCTTGCTGGCGATGACAAACTCATTACCATTCAGCCTATGCCACTGAAAGATATCAATATGACGATTCCAGATACCGATTCAGGCCGCATTATTGCTTGGACTGTGTTTCATGGTTTTCAATACTTTATCCCGCTAGGCATGATGATTGCAGGCTTTTATTTATGGTGGAAACGTAGAAAAGCATAACTGTTGGCTTACTAAGTATATTTTCTACATAGAGATTAGTTTTTTAAAGGTAATGCATGAAAAACCGTTGGTTACTTAATTTGGTAATGTTGATTGTAGTTGCTGGCTTGGTGTCATTTTTATATTTGCGCCCTAAACAAGCGGCAGAACAAGAGAACAGCTACGAAGTGTCTAATTATAAATTAGCAGAGTTCAATGCAATTAGCATAGAGTTCCCGACTAAAGCAGCAGTTACTTTTGCTAAAATAGATGGTTTCTGGCGCTTAACAGCACCAAACCAAACTCGGGCAGATCAAGCGGCTGTGCAACGTATTCTCTCAATCATCGCTGCTAAGACAAAAGATAAAATCGCCAGTGCTGACTTAGAGAAATTTGGGCTCAATAACCCATCACTGAAATTAAAGCTATTCAGAGATAAAACGAATGTTGAAGAATTTTCGTTTGGTACACATAACCCCGTTACAGATGAGCAGTATGTATTGCATAGAGATGCAATCTATTTGATTTCTAACGTTTATGGAGAGTCAGCCTCTACGCAAGTAATAGAGTTAGTCGACAAAGCCCCATTAAAACCTACCGAAAAAGTGGCTGGTTTTGATTATAGTCATTTAGAACAATGGGAAGCCTCACGCTTAAACGTAGACTTAGTGAACGGACAGTGGAAAATTTCTATTGCAACTGCAAAGCCGCAACAAAACGAATTGAATGAATGGTTAGATTATTCATGGGTGCATACATTAGCTAAAGAGGTTGAGTTTTATACGCCAGACCATAAAACTACTTACCCCTCTTTTGAAGTGAAATTAGCGGATGGTAAAAAAGTACATTTTGATAAAATTCAAGAGTCGCCTGAGTTGTTATTAGGACGCCCAGACGAAGGCTTAATTTATCATTTTGCGCCAGATGTAGGCTTTAATATGCTCAATCCACCTATCAATTTGCTTAACTAGCACATTTTTGAAAGTATAAATTCATGCCAGAACTACCAGAGGTAGAAACCACTAGACGTGGGCTTTTGCCTTTAGTTGGCAATACAGTTAAAAGTGTCACCATACGCCATCGCACGCTGCGCTGGCCGATTCCTCCGCAATTAATCGACTTGCTACCCAATCAGAAACTACTTACGCTTACGCGCCGCGCTAAATACATTTTGTGTGAGTTTGGTACTGAGACCCCTAGTGACAAAATCATTGGCAATCAAAATGCTGGTGGAGTGCTATTGCTGCATCTTGGGATGTCTGGGCGTATTTGCTTATTAAATGCTAACTACCCACCAGAAAAACACGACCACTTTGATATTGAGTTCCATGATGGTCAAGTGTTGCGCTTGCGAGACCCGCGTCGGTTTGGTGCAGTTTTATGGATTGACAACAAAAATAATGATCATGTATTACTCAATAGCCTAGGCCCTGAACCCTTGGAGGATGATTTTAATGCCAAGTACCTACACAAAACATTAGCTACCAAATCGCTAGCCATCAAGAACGCGATTATGGATGGCCATGTAGTAGTAGGGGTAGGTAATATCTATGCCTCTGAATCCCTATTCCGCGCGCGTATCCATCCAGAAACACCCGCTAAAAAGTTGAGTTTGGCTAAATGTGATAGGCTAGTAAAAGAAATAAAGTCTACGCTCAATGATGCGCTAGAGGCAGGCGGTAGCAGTTTGCGGGATTTCTTTGGAACTGATGGTAATCCTGGATATTTTCAGCAAGCTTATTTTGTATATGCCAGAACAGGCGAGCGATGTAAAGTTTGTAGCAATCCAATCAAATGTATACGCCTAGGGCAGCGCTCTACGTTTTACTGTGAGCAATGTCAAAAGCGGTTATAAGAACCAAGCAATTAACAAGCCTGAAATCTGCAGTAATATCAGTAACATAACAGCTAGTGTCAGTTTTTTCTGCCAATTTGCTTGTTTTTGCTGTGCTTTAATTAATGCATCAAGCACTTCTCGTATTGGTGCATCTTGCTCGGCATGGGTTTGTTGCGTTAAAAACTGATGCACTAAGCGTGGCATTTGTGGGGTGTTTTTTAAAATATACGGTAGTTCTTTTTTAAATGTTTTTACAACACTGCGCCATCCTACTTGTTCGCTCATCCAACGATTTAAAAATGGCTTC
>JACMNP010000089.1 GCA_014378495.1 Methylotenera sp.
CTTGCAAAAGCCTTAGTCTCGTCGCCAGGCATATGTTTAGGGTTAGTAGGCTTTTCTGCAAATTCAATCACACGGTCAGTTTCATCCACAGCAAGCACACCAAAACCTTTAGCTTCTTCTAAAGAGACATTGATACAAGCAATAGTCATATCAGCGTTGCTTCTGGCATGCGTAGCCAACATTTTGCCGTAATCCATTTTGTAAATATGGTCACCCGCTAATATCAAAATATACTCCGCACAGCCTTCGCGCAGTAAATCTACGTTTTGATATACAGCATCGGCGGTACCTTTGTACCACTCTTCTGAAACCCGCTGCTGGGCTGGAATAATATTCACGTATTCATTAAATTCACCACGCAAAAAACCCCAACCACGTTGAATATGTTGAATTAAGCTTTGTGCTTTGTATTGGGTAGCTACGTTAATGCGACGTATGCCCGAGTTAATACAATTGGAAAGTGGGAAATCGATAATTCGGAATTTTCCGCCAAACTGCACGGCTGGCTTAGCACGCCAATCAGTAAGGCTCTTCAAGCGGCTACCACGACCGCCAGCTAAAATAATAGCGACAGTATTTTTGGTTAATGTACTAATAAAACGATCTGAATGTTGATCTTGTATCATAACGCCCTCCTAGAGCTTGTCTAACATAAATAACTCAATGGGCTTTTCAAAAAATGTATGCACGCAATTAGTTAAATACCAACTAATAAGTATCGACTAATTTGCATCTGTTTACATTTTGTTACATTATAATCAGCTATGCGCATTACAATCTAGTAAATACAGTTAAAAAGTTAAAATAATTCATACATAAAACTAAAACTCTGCAAATGCTTCATTTGAGTTTTATCTGGCGAAAATTTAAAGAAGAATATCTTGGTAAAATCTAAAGTAACTACAGCACCTAAAGATTCTGTATCTATAGAATTAGATACTAAAGCAAAATCGACTGTCATAGCGGACGGATTACGACTTATTTTAGAGGCGCGCCACCATGACCCTTTTAGCTTTTTAGGGCTACACACACTCAATAAAAATGAGCATATACTGCGTACTTTTTTACCCCATGCGGCTACGGCATGGGTAAAAATAGGCAGCCAATGGGCTGCATTAACACAAACGCATGGGGATGGCTTATTTGAATACACAAGCAAAACTGCGCTTGAAAGACCCTGTTTGATCAAAATAGAGTCTGATAGTAATACCTACGAGGCTTATGATGCTTATACATTTACCTCTAGCATCACTCAAGATGAGCTCTATTTATTTGGCGAAGGCCGCTTAAAGCAAGCTTACAAAACGTTAGGTGCACAATGTATTTCTCAAGATGGCATCGCGGGTGTGCGCTTTGCCGTATGGGCACCCAATGCAGAGCGTGTAAGTGTGACAGGTAGCTTTAACAATTGGGATGGCCGAGTGCACTCTATGCGCGCCCATGGCGCAAGCGGTGTTTGGGAGATTTTTATTCCTCACATCACTACGCATGACACCTACAAATTTGAAATTCGTAATCGCCATACTAATGCCGTATTAGTTAAAACAGACCCTTACGGTTTTGAATTTGAGCAGCGCCCTGGCACAGCGGCAAAAATTAGCAAAAGCCAACATCAATGGCAAGATACAGAATGGTTAGCCGCGCGCGAAAAACGTGACTGGCTACACACGCCGTTCAATTGTTACGAAGTACATTTGGGCTCATGGCAACGTAATGAAAAAGGCCATTTTTTAACCTATCGTGAATTAGCAACTAGATTAGTACCTTATGTCGCTGAAATGGGCTATACCCATGTTGAGCTATTACCAATATCGGAGCACCCTCTCAATGAGTCTTGGGGCTATCAAACCACAGGTTATTTTGGAGTTACGAATAGATTTGGCTCGCCCGATGACCTACGCTTTTTGATAGATGCATTTCATCAAGCCAATATAGGGGTGATTTTAGATTGGGTGCCTGGCCACTTTCCAAAAGATGACTGGGCATTAGCGCGCTTTGATGGCACGGCATTATATGAACACGAAGACCCGCGTTTAGGTGAACACCAAGACTGGGGTACCTATATATTCAACTATGGCCGTAACGAAGTACGCAATTTTTTAATCGCTAATGCTTATTTTTGGTTGCAAGAGTTTCATATCGATGGCTTACGTGTCGATGCCGTCGCTTCTATGTTGTATCTTGATTATTCACGTAAAGCGGGTGAGTGGTTGCCAAATAAATTTGGCGGTCGCGAAAACCTAGACGTGATTGATTTTCTGAAGCAACTAAATGTAATGGTAGGACAAGATTTTGCAGGGGTACTAACAATTGCTGAAGAATCTACCGCTTGGCCTATGGTGTCTCGGCCAGTATATTTAGGCGGCTTAGGCTTTGCCATGAAATGGAATATGGGCTGGATGAACGACACGCTTGCTTATATGGAAAATGATCCCGTTCACAGACGTTACCATCACGATAAGCTCACGTTCGGCCAACTTTATGCTTATTCAGAGAACTTTGTATTACCTTTTTCACATGATGAAGTCGTACATGGCAAACATTCACTGTTAGATAAGATGCCAGGCGATGCTTGGCAAAAATTTGCTAATTTACGCTTATTAATGACGTATCAAATGACGGCACCTGGCAAAAAACTCAACTTTATGGGTAATGAAATCGGCCAAGGACGTGAGTGGAACGTAAATAGTAGTTTGGATTGGCATTTGCTGAGCGATACCCATGAAGGTCATGAATGGCATCAAGGCATCAAGCAAATTAATACTGACTTAAATAGGCTGTATAAAGAGACTAATGCACTTTACAGCTTGGATTTTGAGGTGCAAGGGTTTGAGTGGATTGATTGCAATGACACCGACCAATCAATTATCAGTTTCATTAGGCGTGGTTCCGACAATAGTTTTGCTATAATAGTGTTGAATTTTACGCCTGTATCACGTAGCAAATATCGTATTGGTGTGCCGCAGGCAGGCAGTTACCATGAGTGCTTCAACAGCGATGCCGCTTGTTACGGCGGTAGTAACCAAGGCAATGGCGCTGGGTTGCATACAGAAAATGTCGCATGGATGAATCATAATCAATCGCTTGTAATTACTCTGCCACCGTTGGCAGGGCTGGTTTTAAGATTAGCTTAGACTAAAAAACTAGAATAGTTTTTACAATTAAAATAACTTAATAAAAGCACTATTATCTAAATGGCTACATTAACAAGTCTTCCAGTTTGGCAAACACTTTGCCAACATCAAAAAACGATTGCAGCAACGCACATGCGCGATTTATTCGCCAATGATCCAGATCGATTTAAAAAATTCAGCCTTAAGTTTGATGACATACTGTTTGATTATTCTAAACATCGTATGAATGATGAAACCTTACCATTGCTGATGCAAATGGCGCGCGAAGCTAAAGTTGAAACATGGCGAGACCGTATGTTTGCTGGTGAAAAAATCAACATTACAGAAAATCGTGCGGTATTACATACCGCATTACGCAACCGCTCAAACACACCAGTCATGGTGGACGGCAAAGATGTAATGCCTGAAGTGAATGCTGTACTTGCGCAGATGCGTGTTTTTTCAGAAAAAGTGCGTAACGGCAGCTGGTTAGGTTATACAGGTAAGCGCATTACCGACATTGTGAATATCGGTATCGGCGGCTCTGATTTAGGTCCAGTCATGGTGTGCGATGCGCTTACGCCTTATGCTAGCCCAGATTTAAAAGTACATTTTGTATCGAATATCGATGGTGCACATTTGATGCGTGCGCTCAATGTTTGCAATCCAGAAACTACATTGTTTATCGTCGCCTCAAAAACATTTACTACGCAAGAAACAATGACCAATGCAACCTCAGCACGCACTTGGTTTTTAGCCACCGCAAAAGATAATGCAAATGTGGCGAAACATTTTGTTGCGCTTTCTACTAATGCAAAAGCAGTGCAAGAGTTTGGCATTGATACTGCCAATATGTTTGTATTTTGGGATTGGGTCGGCGGCCGTTATTCATTATGGTCAGCCATTGGTTTATCGATTGCATTATATGTGGGCATGGATAACTTTGAGGCCTTACTTGATGGCGCGCATGAAATGGACATCCATTTTAAAACTACGCCATTAGAACAAAATATGCCTGTCATCATGGCCTTAATTGGTGTTTGGTATAACAACTTCTTTCATGTTGATACACAAGCTATACTTCCTTACGACCAAGGCATGGCGCGCTTTGCTGCTTATTTACAGCAAGCTGATATGGAAAGTAACGGTAAATTTATTTGCCGCGAAGGTAGCCGTGTGCAATATAAAACGGGCCCCGTGATTTGGGGTGAAGCTGGCACAAATGGTCAGCATGCTTTTTATCAATTGATACATCAAGGCACACAGACTGTACCTGCAGACTTTTTAATGCCTGTCCACAGTCACTATGCGATTGGTAAACACGGTTATGCGCACCACAAAATTTTACTAGCTAACTTCTTGGCGCAAACGCAATCGTTAATGTTAGGTAAAACCAAAGCACAAGCACGCGCTGAGTTAGAACAACAAGGCCTAACAGGCGAGGCGCTTGAGCAGTTATTGCCACATAAAGTATTTGAAGGCAATCGCCCTACCACTTCAATCATGTTTGATAAACTGACGCCAAACACTCTAGGTAAATTGATCGCGCTGTATGAGCACAAAATTTTCGTGCAGGGCATGATTTGGGACATTAACAGTTACGACCAATGGGGCGTTGAATACGGAAAGCAAATCGCTCAGCAAATTCTGCCACAATTAACTAATGATGAAGTAATTACTAATTATGATAGTTCCACGAATGGTTTAATTAATTATACAAAATCACTCACTTAACATAAATTAAATCGCTAAGGTCTGTTTCTGTTGAATCACCGATTAAACGCTATTGTTCTAGCCCTTGGCCTATCAGTTAGCCTGCCAGCGCTGGCAACTAACGGCATCAACCTCATAGGCTTTGGGGCAGAATCAACGCTGATGGCTGGTGCAGACACAGCCTTTGCAAGAGATACGAGCGCACCCAATACCAACCCTGCTGGTTTAGCGCAGATTAAGGGCCACTTGTTTGATGGCTTTGGCTCTTTATTGCGCACAACCGACCTCGCCCACGAGGACGCCTTAAACGACCAGCATGCTGATAATCGCTATATTTTATTAGCCGGTGGTGGTTATGCACAGTCTTTAGAAAACATGCCTTGCAGCGCTGGCATTGGATTTTTCATTCAAGGTGGTGCTGGCGCAGTATTAAAACATATCAACACAGTGTTTGGTACGAATGACGAAATGTCTTCACTATTTGGTATTGCTAAAATCACACCAGGTTTTGGTTGCCAAATCACGGACAAACTTTCGCTAGGCGCATCTGTTAGTTTAGTTTATGCGAGCATTGAGCAAAAGTTCTTTTACGATACCTCGAATGCGGTATTTGCAGGATATAAAAATGAGGGTGCCAGCGCTGTGCGTTTTGGGCTAAAACTAGGTACGCAATATAAGCTTAATGACGCTTGGACCCTTGGTGCTAGCTATACCGAAAAAACTGAACTGCCATTAACAGGTTGATATAAAGCACTCTCTTTATCTCTTACCAATTGAGAAAATTGAAATGAAAGTACCAAAGCCAACAATACAACCTCAATCGCAACACTGACTAAACCCATATGCTCAATATAGAAGGTATATTGATTATCAATTTTAGAAAGACTAATCGTGACTAACCCCAGAATAAAGAATAGGCTAATAGCGACTAAATAGCGCCTTGAAGTGGGGTTACGGCGAATGCTTTCTGTAATCGCAGCTACTAATCCAAAACTTAAAAACATACCAACACCATAGAGTGACAGCTCTAATGCCCAATTAGGGAATACGACTGCAAAGCCAATCAACGTGCACATCGCGCTAAAGATAGTGATACCAGCCCAGTACAAACGTTTTTTCGTTTCCACTTTAATTTCTAAAAGTGCCATTACAAATATAACATAAGCCACATTTGAAAATAGAATGGGCATGGTAGCCCAATATAACGAATGCACAGCAAACACATCTGCCAGCACTAATAAAGTGGCACTATTATATAAAAAGTTGCCTAAAATAAAACAGGCATACATACACTCAGCCAAGCGGTTACGTAAGCTTGCAAGTGTTGCATAATAAATACTCAAACCTAGAAATATACCCAAACACATTAGCGTTAATGTGTTACTAAATTTGATTGATTGCTGATAGTGCATACGGTCATCAATATAAGGCTCTGGAATAGCCAAATAGTTGGGAGAGATGATCTCTGTGATCAACTTATAATGGCCATTTTCTAAAGAAAAATCCCGACCATGCCTTAAAAAAAACGGATTAAGCGTAGCGTTTTCAATACCGCCTTGTGTATCAGCAATCAGTTGATTTTTACTGTTATAAATGCGATGTCTAAATTGCGCAATAGTGCTGGTATTCTTGAAGTCAATTACAAATTCAGTCGATTTTTTCTGCCTTAGATACATCAAAATTAGCTGTATAAACATAATGACCGCCGGTCTTATTAACACTATCTACAGACTGAAGATTTTGTGCTTGAAGTGGATTACTTAGAAAAGCATCTTTTTTATTGATACTGATATAAGGGTGTACCTCATACCACTTGCCATTAAGGTTTTCAGGAGATGCTTGAGCAATAGGTGCTAACAAACAAAATATGAAAAAAATAGAAAAAAAATTTATCACCTGCATTTTTCCAAATTTTTCACTCAAATATTCTATGTTTTTATGTCACTAACGATGAAACCGCTATAAATCAAAAGCTTCGCAGTGCATAGCTAAAGGTATTGATAGATATTATTGTAAGGTAGACCGATTGCAGCAGATGTTGCATACTTTATGTATATCTTAATATATTGAAATTAAACTATGGCTAATCTTGATAAATACTGTGTTAATCCGAAAAAATTCTCACTTCAATCTTATAAGACCAACGATAAAAGTGAGCTTAGCGAAAGTAGTGAGCGAGACTCTTATGAATTAACCAAACTGGCAATTGAGATTAATGCGTTGCAAGATATTCTACAAGCTGAAGGTAAACGTAAAGTTTTACTAGTCTTACAAGGCATGGACGCTAGCGGTAAAGACGGTACTGTCCGTCATGTATTTAGTGAGTGCGACCCGCTTGGTATACGTTTAGCCAGCTTTAAAGGACCCAGCCAAAATGATTTAGCCCACGATTATTTATGGCGTGTACACCAACAAGTACCAGAAGCAGGTGAACTAGTCATTTTCAATCGCAGTCATTATGAAGATGTGTTGATTGTGAAAGTGCACGATTGGATTGATGATAATGAATGTAAGCGTCGCTACGCTCAAATTAATGATTTTGAGCGTCAGCTCACTGAAACTGGTACTACTATTATCAAATGTTTTTTACACATTTCTAAAGTCGAGCAAAAGCTACGGTTGCAAGCAAGGCTCGATGACCCCACTAAAACTTGGAAATTTAATCCTAATGATTTAAAAGAGCGCGCTCTTTGGCCACAATATATGCAAGCTTACGAGAATGCGATTAAATCAACCTCTACAGAACACGCGCCTTGGTACATAGTGCCTGCAGACTCTAAAACGAATCGTAATCTGCTGATTTCTAGGATTTTACTAAATACGCTTAAAAACATGAAACTTAAGTATCCAGCGAGTCCAGCAGATTACAAATCTATTATTATTCAAGATTAGTTGAATAACTGTGCATTAATTAACGTAATTTAACTTCACCTGCGCTCACTAATTGTTTCGCTAAAGTTTCACCAAGTGCGGCGCTAGTGCTAGCACCAATACGTTTAGCGATGCGGCTTGCAAAGTCATCTTGATAAGTAAAATCAACAATTGTTTCTTGTTTAATCACTTCACGCGCTACATAATCTGCGCTACCTAATGCATCAGCCAAACCCAGTTTGATACCCTGCTCGCCACTCCAAAATAAGCCACTAAATACTTCTGGCGTTTCTTTTAAACGTGAACCTCTACCTTGCCTTACCACCTCTTTAAATTGCTCATGAATTTCATTGAGCATAGTTTGGGCTAAAGCTTGTTGTTTTGGGTTGATAGGTGAAAATGGATCTAGCATGCCTTTATTTTCACCTGCAGTCATTAAGCGGCGCTCGACACCGACTTTTTTCATCACCTCGGTAAAGCCATAACCGTCCATCAACACACCAATTGAACCAATAATGCTCGCTTTATCCACATAAATCTTATCTGCAGCTGCAGCAATATAATAGCCACCAGAGGCACAAATATCTTCCACCACTGCGTAGACAGGAATGGTTGGATGTAATTTCTTTTGACGTCCAATTTCATCATTAATGATACCGGCTTGCACTGGACTACCACCTGGGCTATTAATACGCAAAATAATACCTTTGGTATTTTTGTCATCATAAGCATCATGCAAGCTCGTCATAAATGAATCTGCATTCACTGCACCACCAGCTTCAATCACGCCAGCTACTTCAATTAGTGCCGTATGTGCGCCAGATACTTTTTTACTGCCACCCAGCCAACCTATTGCATAAAACAAGACAATAAATAAATATAAAAACATCAATCCTTTAAAAAACATACTCCAACGACGTGATTTCTTTTGCTCACTTAGCGCAGAGGTTGCAAGCTTTTCTATCGTATCGCGTTGCCATTGTGTATCTTGTGGCGCACTGTTAGCGGATAACTGTTGACTATCTTCTGACATATTTTCGCTTTCTGATTAAAGTTGTTTCTATTAAGTTACAGTGTAATAAAACTACGGTGTAATCGATGCAATATTGATAACAATTTTTTGATTTTGTTCAATGACCTCTATTGTCTTTAAACTTTTACCTTTACATGGACCCATGACACAAAACCCCGTATCAGGCTGATAATGTGCACCATGTGTGGCACATATTAAATAATCTTTTTGCACCGTAAAAAAATCACCTTGATTCCAATCTAATTCTACAGGCACATGCGCACATTGGTTGATATAAGCATAAGGTTTACCATGGAAGCGCACTACAAAACCAGTTGCAAACTCCCCTAGCGCGGGTAATGAAAAGCGTAGCCCTTTAGCTTCATTCTGCAAATCTTGACTATCAAAAATAATATTTTTACTCATATTATTGATGTCAAGCATACTCTAAAAGCCATTTACTTAAGCTAGCAAAGTCTTCAAATTGCTGAATTGGGTTGAGGTATTGCCACTGCTTGGCTTGCTGTGCGCCATAAGTTACACCTACCGCGCTAACACCAGCATTTTGCGCCATTTGCAAATCATAACTAGTGTCCCCGATCATTAACGTACGTTCAGGTAAAGCCACTAGACTATCCATGAGCTCATCTAACATTTGTGGATGTGGCTTAGAGAAACATTCATCTACCGTACGTGTTTCCTGAAAGTACTTACCTAAACCGCAATGTTCTAAGGCCAAGTTAAGACCACGTCTACCCTTACCTGTTGCTACAGCTAGCTTAAACCCACGTTTATTCAATTCGATAATCAACTCTGCTGCACCTGTAAACAAAGGAATCTCACTTTCGCCAGCATAATAATTAACGCTGTATTGCTTAGCGAGCGCCTGCGCTTTATCGGTAGGAATATCACCATACAAAGCCTGAATAGACTCCCGCAGTCCAAGTCCAATAATACTTCTAGCTTCATCAGCAGTAATAGCAGGCAGTCCAACCTCTTCTGCCGCTTTTAATAAAGCATCGGTGATCATACCTGTAGAGTCTGCTAGTGTACCGTCCCAATCCCATACGATTAAATCAAACTTCTTAGGCATTATTTAATGTCTCTTTCTCTAATTTTTGCAAAAATTTATTTAACTCCGTTGGAATAGGTGCATTTAATTCCAACTTATCATTTGTTAATGGATGTCTGATTTTAGTGATTAATGAATGCAAAAACATACGCTTTAAACCATGTTTTAGCAAAATCTTATTTTTAGCAAAGTCACCATATTTATCATCACCAACAATATTAAAACCTAAGTGCGCTAGCTGCACTCGCAACTGGTGGGTACGTCCAGTGACCAATTGCGCTTCAAGCAAACTAAATTTACCTAATATTGGATGGCTATAGTGCTTTAATAACTTAAACAAAGTTTCTGAAGTTTGGCGTTCGTTATATTTATCTTTTGAAGCATCAGTCACTACATTTACGCGACGCTCACCATTGGGCAATAAATATTTTTGTAACTCTAACACAACGCGTTTCTTTTGTTCCAACCACACACCTTGCACTAACATCACATAGCGTTTATCGGTTTGATTATTGCGAATCGCCTCATGCAAAGCGACTAGGGCACTGCGTTTTTTAGCCAACATCAACACGCCTGAAGTTTCACGATCTAAACGATGCACTAACTCTAAAAACTTGGCTTTAGGACGCTCTAGCCTCAATTGTTCAATCACGCCACGACTAATACCACTGCCGCCGTGCACTGCAAAACCAGCTGGTTTATCAATCACCAACATTGCATCATCTTCAAAAATAATTGCGCCTTCAAATTGTGATGTTTTAGGCGCAATTTGCTCAGGCTTATCTAAAGCTGTTGAACGTGTCGGTGGGATTCTAACAATATCGCCTAATGTAAGACGAAAATCAGCATCAATGCGCTTTTTATTCACACGGACTTCACCACTACGTAAAATACGATATACGTGACTTTTAGGCACGCCTTTTAAAGTCTTGGTTAGAAAGTTATCAATGCGTTGGCCTTCACTGGCCTCATCGACTGTTAAAAATGCGGCGGCTAATTCACTTACTGAGGATATTATCGCTAAGTTTTTATTTGTATCTTGAGTTGTATTATTGTTCATGCTTTGCTTAAATGATTGATGTAGCTTATACTTTAATTATTGTTAATAAGTTAACAATGTAAATTGTTGATAAGAATACACTTAATATACGTAATAGCGCTGCATAAACACAGTGCGCTTCACATTAAATAGCAATATATTAAGAGCGACAATTTTAAAGTAACAACAAATACTTGGTTAACGCCGTTCGCCATATTATAAAGTAACGGTAAGTAAAATTAGCGCTCAAGCCGCCGCAGACAAATAAAGATAAAGCGCGACTTAAAGTGATAGTCATATTTGATGTACTGAAAATCAGGCAAATTGCCGATTAAAAGTACAACCAAATTAAGATTTACTAAAGAAAGAATTTTAACGAATTTATGCCCCAACTGGCGTAAATTTAATAATTAGTTTGCTTTAACGACCAATAACTTCGTTTCTAGATATTTCATTACATGCTTAAAATGGTATGAATAAATATTAATTGAATCGATTAAATAACGAGATTTAGTTAATTAAATTTATATTAAATTTAACTTTCAATATTTCTTAAAACTGCGCTTACCCGCACAATGCCACTAAACAAGGCATCGTTAAATTGCACACCTACGCATAAGCTTTATTTAAGCTTGGCCTAGCTCTTTAGTTAGTTTCTTGCCAAACATTCGGCACTATCATTTTAATTCCCTCGCTTTAAAACCTTTAATTTCAATGCTTTAATACAATAATCTTGTATTAAAGTTATTGTCTGTTCCGCCTTGCACAGCGCAGGAGCAAGTTATGAAACGCATGTTATTTAATGCAACGCAATCCGAAGAATTACGCGTTGCAATTGTAGATGGTCAAAAACTCATCGATTTAGATATCGAACACGCTGGTAAAGAGCAACGTAAAAGCAATATTTACAAAGGCGTCATCACCCGTATCGAGCCATCCCTTGAAGCCGCTTTTGTCGACTACGGCATGGATAGACACGGCTTTTTACCATTTAAAGAGGTAGCCCGCAGTTACTACAAAGAAGGCGCAGATGGTAAATCTCGCATTCAAGATGCATTAAAAGAAGGTCAAGAACTGATTGTTCAAGTTGATAAAGACGAACGTGGCAACAAAGGCGCTGCGCTCACTACTTTTATCTCTTTAGCTGGCCGCTATTTAGTGTTAATGCCAAATAATCCACGTGGTGGTGGGGTGTCTCGCCGTATTGAAGGTGAAGATCGCGACGAACTGCGTGACGTACTTGCGCAGTTAGAAGTACCAAAAGGCATGAGCATTATTGCGCGCACTGCTGGTATTGGCCGTAACGCTGAAGAGCTACAGTGGGATTTAAACTACCTTACACAATTATGGACTGCAATTGATGGCGCTTCTGCCATGCAAGCGGGCGCTTATTTAATCTACCAAGAAGGTAGCTTAGTGATTCGCGCGATTCGCGATTATTTTAGCTCTGATATTGGTGAGATTTTAATCGATACGCCTGATATTCATGAACAAGCAGTACAGTTTATGAATCATGTAATGCCAGGCAATGTGTCTCGGGTTAAGCTTTACCAAGATGAGATTCCACTCTTTACACGCTTTCAGATTGAACACCAAATCGAGTCTGCGTTTTCACGTGAAGTGCGCTTGCCTTCTGGCGGTGCGATTGTGATTGATCATACTGAAGCATTGGTGTCAGTGGACGTTAACTCAGGCCGTGCAACGCGTGGTAGTGATATTGAACACACGGCATTTAACACTAACATTGAAGCAGCTGAAGAAGTCGCTCGCCAATTACGCCTGCGTGACTTAGGCGGCTTGGTGGTGATTGACTTTATTGACATGGAAAGCCAACGCAATCAGCGTGAAGTTGAAAATGCGTTACGTGATGCTTTGCATGCAGACAGAGCACGCGTTCAAACTGGTAAGATTTCTCGCTTTGGTTTGCTTGAGTTATCTCGCCAACGCTTACGTCCTAGCTTAGGTGAAACCAACCATATCCCATGTCCACGCTGTAGCGGTACAGGTCACATTCGTGGTATCGAATCTACTGCGCTACATATCTTACGCATCACGCAAGAAGATGCGATGAAAGACAATAGTGCAATTATTCAGGTGCAATTACCTGTTGAAGTGGCTACTTTCTTATTGAACGAAAAGCGTGCAGATATTCATAAAATTGAACAGCGCATGGGCGTAGAAGTGGTGTTGATTCCTAACATTCATCTTGAAACGCCTAATTACAACATCGTGCGAGTAAAGCATGATGATGTTACTGAAGAAACTAGCCGTGCAAGTTACAAAATGGTAGAGATGCCTGCTGAAACGACTTACATACCAAATGCAGAAGATGTAGCAAAAGCGGTACGGCCAGTAGCTGCGGTTAAGGGGATTACCCCTTCAGCACCAGCGCCAATTGTTGCTGAAAAGATTGCAGATAATGCATCAGCTAAGTTAGATACCCCTAAAGTATCATTATTTGCACGGATCAAAAACTTCTTTAGTAGCACTAAAGCTGCGGTGGAAACACCAAAAACTGAAGCTGAAAAAGCCGATGAAACACGTAGAGATAATAACCGCAATAATCGAAACCGTAACAATCGAAACCGTAATGAACGGTCTAGAAACAACAATAGTAATGGCGCTGAACGCACGGATAAAGAGGTCAATCAGAATCGTCCAGCACGAAGTAATGAAACTAAAACTCAAGAACCGCGCAATGTGGAAAATAAACCACAGGAGCAACGCCAACAAAAACCTCAACAATCAAGAACTGAACAGGCGAAAAATGAGCAGCAACCACGTAACAATCAAGCAGTAACCGCTGTTACTGAAACACCTGCAAATGATGCTGCTGGAGAACCACGTTCAGAACGCACAGGTCGTCGTAATCGCAACAATCGTCGCAGTCGTCGTGATCGTGATGAAAGTATAACGACTGAAACAAATCGTCCTTTTATTCCTAACGACGAAATCAACGCTGGTCAATCAAATACAAATAATGAAGCTATTATTGTGACGCCTAAAGTTGAGCTAGCAACTAAAGTAGAAAACGATACCGTAATAACACCTGCTGCAACTATTGCTGAAGTTCAAGCTAATGTCGCTACAAATAATGACACTGTACCCGCTAAAGTAGCCACTGAACCTAAAGCAAAGTCTGAGGCTAGAAAACCAAAAGCACCAAAAACTGCAACGCCTAATCTGGCTGAAATCATCGCTGCAAATAAAACTGCTGGGGCTGATACAGAGCAACAAGAGGTTAATGTTGTGAGCGAATCAACTGTTAGAAAAACTGATAGCAAGCGCCCTGCTCGTCCGCGTAAACCTAAAACTGAAGTAAAGCCGGTTGATTTAGCTTCGGTAGGGTTGCAATTGGTAGAAACGAAAGCTGATGCGCCTAAGGCAACTAGTGCTGTTCAAGTAGCTGAACCAAGTGCACCACGTAAAGCTGCTGCTTGGCAACAGAAGGCTGAAGCAAATGCTAATGCAGAACCTTTAGTGATGGTAGAAACGCAAAACAAGTAATTTAAATCATTAGCTTCACCAGCTAACCATTCAATTTACTTAACAAAAAAGCCCTGATTATTCAGGGCTTTTTTTATAGATAAAACTCATACTCACTATTTTTATTTACGCTATATTCTATCCACGTAAATAATGCACTATGGCATAACCAAAAGCCGCCATTAGCAATGCACCAAACACATGGCTAGATGCATGAATGGCAGCCCAAAAATATTCTTGTTTTTGTAACAAAGTTAAACTCTCTCCGGTAAAGGCGGAAAATGTTGTCAGCCCGCCTAAGAAACCTGTGGTAATAAACAAACGTGCACTCTGGCTATCTAAGCTGCCAATACCTATAAGCGCAAGTGCTGATCCCATAATTAAGCCTCCACTTAAGTTAGCGGCTAGTGTGCCTAAAGGTAAATTTGGCAATAACGTATTAAGTAAAAGACCTAATCCCCAGCGACTCCATGCACCTATTGTTGCACCTAATGCTACTGCTAACGCATTTACTAAATTTATTGTGTTATTCATATAGTCTTAATTCTTATCAGGTATATTGGCATATGATGACTTCGTATAGAGTAAAATTATTATAATAGAATTTGTTGTTTGTTTTAACTATCTCAATTTAATACACCCCATCGCTAGAAAGTGACACCTTTGAAAGTATTAGCCCCAATAAAAGTAAAGTATGCTGAAAAAGTAATGTTTACCAAGAAAGTCTTATTTGTAAGCTCCGAAGTTTTTCCGCTAATCAAAACAGGCGGTTTAGCCGATGTCAGCGGCTCTTTACCTTCAGCATTACAAAATCTTGGTGTTGATATTCGCATATTGATCCCTGGCTACCCCACAGTATTAAATCAGCTATCTGATTTGCAGTCGATTGGGATGCTGAATAACTTACCAGTAATAGAGCATGCAGAACTGATGCTTGGTACGATTAAAGACACCCAAGTAAAAGTGATGGCCATTAAATCAGCCAGTCTTTACGAACGTGATGGTGGTCCTTATTCAGATGTGCATGGTGAAGAGTGGCCAGATAATGCACTACGTTTTGGTGTGTTATCAAAAGTAGCCGCTATTTTAAGTGGCGCACAAACGCCTTTACAAGATTGGCAGCCAGATATTGTCCATTGTAATGACTGGCAAACGGGCTTAACGCCAGCCTATATGAAATTGCAAGAAAATACTGAAGCTAAAGCGATTATCAGTCTGCATAATATGGCGTTTCAAGGTTGCTTTCCATCAGAATGGGTAGCCACTTTAGGATTACCTGCCTCAAGTTTCATTATGGAGGGCTTTGAATATCATGGTCAATTATCATTTCTAAAAGCAGGTATTTATTATGCTGATGCAATCAGTACAGTGAGCCCTAGTTATGCAAAAGAAATTCAAACAGCTGAGTTTGGTTTTGGATTAGAAGGTTTGCTAAAAACACGAGGTAGCGAAATTAAAGGAATTTTAAACGGCATCGAAACTGATGAATGGAATCCTGAAATAGATACTCACCTAATTAAAACTTTTAGCGCTAGTAAGATAGCGGGTAAAAAACAAGTAAAAAGTGCTTTGCAAAAAAAATTAGGGCTTAATAATGATGCAAACGCACCATTATTGGGCGTTGTTAGTCGCCTCACCCACCAAAAAGGCTTGGATTTATTACTCCCTAATATGCAATATCTATTAGATGCTGGTTGCCAACTAGCACTATTAGGTAGTGGTGAAAATGTATTGGAAAGTGCATTTTTAACCATTGCTGACCAAAACCCTGGGCGTGTGAGTGTGACTATTGGCTATAACGAACCACTCTCCCACCAAGTAATGGCGGGCTGTGACATGTTTATTATGCCTTCACGATTTGAACCGTGCGGACTTAATCAGTTATATGGCTTAGCCTATGGAACACCACCAATTGTGAACGCCACTGGTGGGCTTGCAGACTCTGTCATTGATACTAATCGTATAACCATTAAAGATAAAACTGCGAATGGCTTTGTGATGGCGGAAGTTAGCGCAGAAGCACTACTAGCTTGCATTTTACGCGCGTTAGAAGTATTCAATGACGAAACTAAAATATGGCGTCAAATTCAAAAAAACGGTATGTCACAAAATTTAAGTTGGGATAAAAGTGCTTTGGAATACTTGGCGTTATATCAAAGCTTATCGTAAAGAATTAAGCTAATAACCCAACCTAAATATAGAATTAAAAGTGAGCAAGAAACTTGGCATGGTAAATGCTTTTATATAATTAAGCTTCTCCAAAGCCAGTTTCTCCTCCCTCAAGGGCGTCTTGTTAGACGCCCTCTTTTTTGGCTGAAACATTCAGTACTGACAGCCAAAGAGTGCTTAACCAAACTATTTAACGATGAAATGTTCACGATAATATTTAAGCTCATCTATAGATTCATAAATATCCGCCAATGCTTCATGTTTACTCGCTTTTTTAAAGCCCGAATAAATTGCTGGCTTCCAACGACGTGCCAATTCTTTAAATACGCTGACATCTAAATTGCGATAGTGGAAATAACTTTCCAAATCTGGCATGTAGCGTGCCATAAAACGTCTATCTTGACAGATTGAGTTGCCACACATGGGCGATTTACCCGCACCTACAAACTCTTTTAGGAAAGCAACCATTTGTAATGTAGCTTCTGCTTCATCTAATGTTGAGGCTTTCACTTTATTAATTAAACCCGACCGACCATGCGCACCTTTATTCCATGCGTCCATTCCATCAAGTACCGCATCACTTTGATGAATCACAAATACTGGCGATTCACCTAGTACATTCAAATCAGCATCAGTCACTACGGCAGCAAGCTCTAAAATACGATCAGAGTCAGGTAATAAACCACTCATTTCCATATCTAGCCAAATTAAATTATTTTGATTTGTACTACTGGTATTAATATTACCCACACTTGTCTCAGCTAAAGCTACCATCATGATTTCCATTATAATTAGGGTTATAAGCAAACTTGGTGAACCAACACCAATAAAATGCTTCACAATGTGAATATTAACTTAATTCAAAATTTTCAAAATAAATAAATTATGGCTTCAACTTTTACTTTCATCTTTGTCGCATTACTAGTCTCAACTACTTTAATACGTATTTGGCTTGGTCGTCGGCATATAGTCTATGTACAAGCACATCGCAACCAAGTGCCAACAGCTTTTAGTGGCAATATCGCCTTAGATGCGCATCAAAAAGCGGCTGATTACACAGTTGCAAAAAGTAAGCTAGTAATTACAGAAGCTACAGTACAAGCATTATTACTTGCGGCATTGACATTAGGTGGCGGCTTACAACTTATTGATGATATATGGCGTAATTGGTTACCAAATCAAGACATTATTCGTGGTGCTTTAGTGATTTGTAGTGCAATGTTAGTAAGCAGTTTAATCGACTTACCTTTTGAATATTATAAAACATTTGTAGTGGATGAGAAATTTGGCTTTAATAAAATGACGCCTACGATGTTTTTCAGTGACCTCCTTAAACATAGTATCGTGGGTATTGCTTTAGGGGCACCAATCTTGTTTGCTGCCTTGTGGTTAATGCAAAGTGCTGGTCAATATTGGTGGTTATATTTATGGGTGCTATGGAGCCTATTTAATTTAGTAATGCTGGCGGTTTACCCTACTTTTATTGCGCCACTTTTCAATAAATTTTCACCATTAAAAGATGAGAGCTTAAAACAACGCATAGAGAAATTACTCACAAAATGTGGCTTTAAATCACAAGGTCTTTTCGTGATGGATGGATCTGCAAGAAGCAGCCATGGTAATGCTTACTTTACTGGCTTTGGCGCCTCTAAACGTGTAGTTTTTTTCGATACGTTACTAGAAAGACTAAATGCAGATGAAATTGAGGCTGTATTAGCCCATGAACTTGGTCATTTCAAGCATAACCATGTAGTTAAACGTATTGCACTCATGTTTTTTATCAGCTTTGTAGGTCTAGCATTGCTGGGCTGGTTAATCAATCAACCTTGGTTTTATTCTGGGCTTGGGGTCACTACAACAAGCAACTACATGGCATTAATATTGTTTCTATTAGTTTCTCCAGTATTCTTATTTTTGCTACGCCCTATTATGGCAAGCTATTCACGTAAAAATGAATTTGAAGCAGATGATTATGCTGCTAAACACGCTGATGCAAAACGCTTGATCGAAGCTCTGGTTAAACTGTATCGTGATAATGCTTCTACGCTAACGCCAGATCCATTGCACTCTGCATTTTACGACTCTCATCCGCCAGCGAGTATTAGAATTTCCAAATTAGCGGCGTATACTAGCTAGCAGTACGTTACTTAAGGCTTAACATATGAAATCGCTACTGTTAGCTTGCTTAATACTCACAACCAGCTTCATTAGCTACGATGCATCTGCAGAGCCATATGCTAAAGCTGATGCTGTGGCTGGTAAAGCGTTAGTAGATGCCAATTGCATCCATTGCCATGCCGAAAATTTTGGTGGAGATGGCTCAACAATCTATACCCGTGAATATCATAAGGTAAAGACTTCAAAAGGCCTAGTTGCACAAGTACGCAATTGCAACACGATGTTAGGGCTTAAATGGTTTGAAGACGAAGAGTTAAATGTCGCCAAATATTTAAACCAAACTTATTACAAATTCACTGAATAATAAAACCCATTGCTCAATAAAAATAATGTAAGTACGCAAGAAACCTCGAATTCATCAGATGCTCTTTTACAAGGTGTTGTAGTAGCTGCTTTTGGCAAGCGCTTTCAAGTTGAACTTAGCGACTCTCTATATGAGAAAAAGCGCATTAGCTGTGTAACGCGCGGCAAGAAAACAGACATTGCTTGTGGTGATATGGTCTCCATAAAGCTGACAGACAAGCGCGAGGGCGTAATAGAAACTACACTGCCACGTAAAACCTTGCTATACCGTAGCAATGCTTTTAAAAGTAAAATGCTAGCTGCTAATGTCACGCAAATTATTATTGTGCTGGCTACGCAACCTAGCTTTTATGAAGTGTTGCTCAACCGCTGCTTAATTGCAGCAGAAGCAGCCAATATTAAAGCGCTAGTAGTCTTAAACAAATGCGACCTCGCAGATAATGATGATGCTAAGCAAAAATTAGAATTATATAAAGCACTAGGTTATCAAGTCTTGTCGTTATCTGCTAAAGAAGATATTTCAACGATAAAACCTTATTTGCAAGGCGAAGCAAGTATTTTAGTTGGTCAATCAGGAATGGGTAAATCTACAATTATTAACGCGCTATTGCCAAATGAGTCAGTACGTACGCAAGAAGTAAGCCATGTGCTAGATAGTGGAAAACATACTACTACGGCAGCACACTTGTATCATCTTGATGAGAACAGCCAACTGATAGATTCACCAGGGTTACAAGAATTTGGGTTACATCATTTAAGTACAGACGAACTGGAGCATGCATTTGTTGAATTTAGACCATTTTTAGGGAAATGTAGATTTAATAATTGTAAACATTTACAAGAACCAGATTGTGCGATTATCGGTGCCGTAAATACCAACAAAATCACCGCTGAAAGACTGGCTATTTATAAAATGTTACGCACTGAGATATCACAGTAAATTGAATAATAAATTTAAATTAATCAAACGCTTAAAGCATGAAGATATTGTTGTTAACAATCGTAAAATCTTGTTGAAGTTTAATATGTTGTAATATAATTGCTACGTTAATAATAGGGGCTAAATAGAGGCCATTGATAGTGAATGATATCCGGCGAGAAAAGACACAGGTATCGCAGTTAGGTATCGGAATGTTTGTCTGCGAGCTAGACAGACCTTGGTTAGATTCGCCCTTTATGTTAGAAGGTGTGCTTATTGAAGACGATGAGCAAATTGCTACAATAGCCGCATTATGTGAATTTGTTTATGTTGATCGTACGGTTTCCGTAGGTAATTATTTTACAGCCCCACCAAAAGAACAGGTGGCTATTAAACGTGATGGTGCAATTATTCGCATCCAAGCTAGTACCAGTTCAAATAAAACCTCAAGTAAAAATAAAAATGTTCGCGCTGAAAGGCAGAATATTAAGCCTACTAGTACAAATGAAAAATTTTCTTTTTTTGACGTACTCAAAGAAATCAAAGCTAGTAATCAAAGCTCGCATTCTGCATCAATCAATAATGCAACTATGCCTAATGCTTTATTTAATGTTCACCAACTGAGAA
>JACMNP010000090.1 GCA_014378495.1 Methylotenera sp.
ACCACTTGCATTAGTCAATGCGCCAGCATCAGGTCGTATGGCGATTGGTGAGGCAATTACCAATATCGCCGCTTGCTTGATTAATGATTTAAGTGACTTAAAGCTCTCAGCTAATTGGATGGCGCCAGCAGGACATGCAGGTGAAGATGTTGCGATGTTTGAAACTGTAAAAGCTGTTGGTATGGAATTATGCCCAGCCCTTGGGGTGAGTATTCCCGTGGGCAAAGACTCCATGAGTATGAAAACGGTATGGAATGATGGCGATATCAACAAGTCTGTCACTTCGCCGATTTCATTAGTGGTCACTGCTTTTGCTACCACTCCAGATGCGCGTAAAACATTAACGCCACAACTTAAAACTGACGTTGCTACCAAATTGATTTTAATCGATTTAGGCGCAGGCAAAAACCGTATGGGTGGCTCAAGCTTGGCGCAGGTGTATGGCGCAGTAGGCGATGTGGCGCCTGATGTTGATGATCCAAGCAAATTGAAACATTTCTTTAGTACGATTCAGCAGCTAAATAAGGATGGGAAAATTCATGCTTACCATGACCGTTCTGATGGCGGCTTATTTACCACTTTAGTTGAAATGAGTTTTGCTGGTCACTGTAGTTTGAATATAGATGTTTCTAGCTTATCTGGGGATATCGTTAGCGCGCTTTACAACGAAGAATTAGGTGCAGTGATACAAGTGGCAACAAACGAAGCTGAAGCGATTGCTGCACAGTTTAATGGCTTAGCTTTTGTTATTGCTGATGTTGTGGCTGGCAATCAAATTCAAATCGCGCAACATGATAAAACGGTATTCAGCAATACACGTACTAATCTGCATCGTATGTGGTCTGAAACTACCTATCAAATACAAAAGCTGCGTGATAACCCAGTGTGTGCGCAACAAGAATACGACCGTATTTTAGATGAAGCGAATCCTGGTTTGTCAGTAAAGCTCACTTATGCACCTGACCAAAATGTTGCAGCACCCTATATTGCGACTGGCGCTCGCCCGAAAATGGCAATATTGCGCGAGCAAGGTGTCAATGGTCATGTAGAAATGGCGGCATCGTTCGACCGTGCAGGTTTTGCGACTTACGATGTGCATATGAGCGATATTATTAGTGGACGTGTTTCACTTAAAGATTTTGCAGGTTTCGTGGCTTGCGGCGGTTTCTCTTACGGTGATGTGCTTGGCGCGGGTGAAGGTTGGGCTAAGTCTATATTATTCAACGCACGTGCTCGTGATGAGTTCTCAGCATTCTTTGAAAGACAAGACAGTTTTGCACTAGGTGTGTGTAATGGCTGTCAGATGATGAGTAACCTACGTGAGTTGATACCAGGCGCGGCATATTGGCCACATTTTGTGCGTAATAAGTCTGAACAATTTGAAGCTAGGCTGGCAATGGTAGAGATTTTAGAGTCGCCATCACTGTTTTTTAATGGCATGGTGGGTAGCAAAATGCCAATTGCAGTTGCACATGGTGAAGGTTATGCGGAATTTTCTCAGAAAAATGCGGTCAACGAGTTGTTAGCGAAAAAATTGGTGACGATGCGCTTTATTGATAATGCGTCAACGCCAACTGAAAGTTATCCGTTTAATCCTAATGGCTCGCCACTTGGCGTTACTGGATTAACCAGCACAGATGGGCGTTTTAGTATTATGATGCCACATCCTGAGCGGGTGGTTCGTAATGTGCAGAATACTTGGCAAGCTTGCGGTGAAAGTGAAGATAGTGCTTGGATTCGAATGTTCCGCAATGCAAGACGCTACATAGGCTAAGAATGTTTTGAAGCTTAAGTGATACGATTAAAAAGTATTAAATTAAATTTAACAAAAGAGGCTGGAGAAAAATAACATGAAATTCATTAAAGTATTATTGGCAGTATTGATTTTAGGTTTTTCATTTAACGTGATGGCAGCAGAAGCCAAAGCAGTAAAAGTACTGACTGATGACGAATCTGTAGAGTTTACCGATGCAATTGGTAAAGGCGAAATGAAACTAGTTAAAAAATACGTTGAAGCTGGTGTGGATGTCAATGCAACTTACTTTGCATGGTCACCTATTCAAATGGCAGCAAGCAAAAGTCAGTTTGAAGTGGTTAAATACTTAGCTGAACATGGCGCAAAGCTTGATACTGTACATCCAATCACTAAATGGTCAGCATTTATGGATGCAGCCTATGAAGGCAACGAAAAAATCGTAAAATATTTAGCTGAAAAAGGCGTGGATGTAAATTTAAAATCCCGTGGTGATGTTTCTATGATTCGTATAGTGCGCGATACTGGTAATACAAAAATGGTAGATTTGTTATTGTCATTAGGGGTTAAAGATGACGGTTGCCAAGAAGAAAAATGTTTCTAGTCTAATTAATTTGCTAAGCAACTTTACAAGTTAAATTTTAGCGCTTCTATCTTTGATGATAAAATTAATTGCAAGCTTTAGGTTTCTGATTTAATTTTTTGACACAATTTTTTAAGGTATACAGTTTGCATAAAACTATTTATCTGCTGTTAACAATGATTGGGCTTTACAGCCCAATCATTGTTTATGGTGATGACTTAAAACAACCTAGCGACGTTATTGCAAGGCATGTCCACGTGAGAAGTCTGGCTGCATCATGCGCTGCTTGCCATGGGACTAATGGTAATGATGCTGAAAGTAACGTCACTGATACTCACTTGACGAAGTTAGCAGGTATGGATACTAAGTACTTCATTACGCAAATGTTAGCTTTCAAATCTGGCGAGCGCGTGGCAACAGTCATGCATCATCATGCGAAAGGGTTAAATTCAGATGAAATATCTGATTTAGCCGAATATTTCTCAGCACAAGTACCAAAAACTTCAGCCTTATTACACGCTCAAAAATTGTCTGCTCAATCTTCAAATTAACTGTTTTAGAAACTGATAATTATGCCAATTAACCGTCGTGATTTTGTAAAGTTTACGAGTGCAGGTCTAGGTTTAAGTCTAGTCAATACAAGCCTACCAGCATTTGCAAGAGCGACAAAACCTCCAATTGGTCGAGTAGTCATTATTGGTGGTGGTTATGCGGGTAATAATGCGGCTAAATATTTGCGGATGTGGAGTTTAGGCTCGATTGAAGTTGTGGTGATTGAAAAAAATAGCCAATTCGTATCGTGTCCGCTCAGTAATTTGGTATTAGGTGGCAGTAAAAGTATTAATGATTTAACGTTTGGTTATGAGGCATTAAAAGCGAATCATGGTATTAAGTGGGTACAAGATGAAGTGACTGCTATTGATGTCACTGCTAAAAAGGTGAGGATGTTACGTGGTGAATTAACCTATGACAGACTCATTATTGCACCAGGAGTAGACTTTATTTATGATGCATTGCCAATGTTACAAAGTGCAACTGCCCAAGAAAAAATTCCTCATGCTTGGAAAGCTGGCTGGCAAACTGTAAATTTGCGTAAGCAATTAGAAGCTATGCCAGATGGTGGTGTTTTTGCGATGAATGTGCCAAAAGCGCCCTATCGTTGTCCACCTGGCCCTTATGAACGTGCTGCACAAATAGCATTTTACTTTAAGAATAATAAGCCAAAATCTAAAGTAATTGTATTGGATGCTAATGCAGAGATCATTTCGAAAAAAGGCTTATTTACTAAAGTGTTTAACGAGATGTATGCTGGTATTATTGATTACCGACCTAACAATACATTAGTGGATGTTGATGTAGATACCAAAACTGCAAAAACCGAGTTTGATACAGTGAAAGCCGATGTGCTGAATATCATTCCACCTCAACGCGCAGGTAAACCAGTGCAAGTGGTGAAGCTGAATAGTCAGATAATTGGGCTTAATAATATAGATAAGCGCTGGTGCGAAGTCGATTTTCTTACCTATGAGTCTAAATTAGCGCCTAATGTACATGTCATCGGTGATGCAATTTCTGCTGC
>JACMNP010000091.1 GCA_014378495.1 Methylotenera sp.
TTTGAAGAGGTAGCCGGCAAAGGTGCCAAGCAAGTGAGCTTTAACCAAGTGACAGTGGAAGTGGCTAGTGAATACGCGGCAGAAGACGCGGATATCACGTTGCAATTGCACGAAGCGATATATCCGCAAATAAGCACAGATGCCAAGCTAGACTTCATTTACAGCCAGATTGAAATGCCAAGTTCGCAGATTTTATTTACCATTGAGCGCAACGGTGTATTGATAGATAGAGACATGCTCAATGCGCAAAGCAATGAGATTGGCTTAAAATTAATCGCGCTAGAAAATCAAGCGTATGAGTTGGCAGGCCAGCCTTTTAACTTAGCCAGCCCTAAGCAATTACAAGAAATTTTGTTCGATAAGCTAGGCATTAAACCCACAAAAAAAACGCCAAGCGGTGCACCAAGTACCGATGAAGATGTTTTGCAGGAATTAGCCTTAGACCACCCACTGCCCAAAGTTTTATTAGAGTATCGCGGTTTGGCAAAACTTAAATCAACTTATACCGATAAATTGCCGCGCATGATTAATGCCACTACAGGCCGTGTGCATACGAGCTATAACCAAGCAGTTGCCATTACTGGACGGTTAGCCAGCTCAGACCCTAACTTGCAAAATATTCCAGTCAGAAGTGCAGAAGGTCGCCGTATCCGTGAGGCATTTATTGCGCCTGCTGGTAGTCATATTGTATCTGCCGATTACTCACAAATTGAGCTGCGCATCATGGCGCATCTTTCTCAAGATCAAGGTATGTTGCAAGCGTTTGCCAATAACGAAGATATTCACCGAGCGACTGCTGCCGAGATTTTTGGCGTGGAACGTGAAGCCGTCGATAACGAACAACGACGATACGCAAAAGTCATTAACTTTGGTTTGATTTACGGCATGAGCGCATTTGGTTTAGCGCAAAACTTAAATATTGAACGCAGCGCCGCCGCTACTTATATTGAACGCTACTTCGCTCGCTACCCAGGTGTACGCGAATACATGCAAAACACCCGTGAAATCGCCAAATCGCAAGGCTATGTAGAAACCTACTTCGGCCGCAGATTATGGGTACCTGAAATCAACAGTGCAAACGTACAAAGAAGAAATGGCGCAGAGCGTGCCGCCATCAACGCACCCATGCAAGGCACTGCCGCTGACCTAATTAAACTGGCGATGATTGCGGTAGATAAATGGCTTAAAGAAGAGAAATTAAACGGTAATCATTTAAAATCGAAACTCATCATGCAAGTACACGATGAGCTGGTGTTGGAAGTGCCAGACAATGAGCTGGAACTGATTAAATCAAGCTTGCCGAAACTGATGCAAAGCGTGGCTAAACTTGATGTGCCGTTACTGGCTGAAGTGGGTGTGGGTAATAATTGGGAAAGTGCGCATTAAAATGGATTCCCATTTTCACCGGAATGACATGAGTGTTAAATTAGTTATTTTTAAGTACAACTGGCAGCACATTTTTAATAATGTGATACATAATAATATTCAACTTACTATTGGATAGTTAGCCATGCAACAAATCACCGCAAACGATTTAAAAACTAAGGGCATTGCCGCGATTGAAGCTTCCCTTGAAAATCAGCCTGAGGCTACTATTTCTGTGCGTGGTAAAGATAGCTTTGTGGTGATGGATTTAGCGTATTATCATTATTTACGGGAGTGTGAGTTAGAAGCTGCATTGGCTGAAACACGCGCTAACTTGAATGCAGGACTGTTTGTAATAGAATCGCCAGAAGAGCATTTAAAACGACTATACCAAATTAAATAAGTAGGGTTGCACAATGCCTTACTTACTTGTTATTACAGAGCAATACGCTAAGCGTGCGGCGCGTTTGATTAAGCGCCACCCTGAATTAAAATCTCAATATTTAAAAACATAGCAGTTATTGGTTGCCAATACATTTCATCCATCATTGCGTTTACATGCGCTTAGCGGGAAACTAGGGGATTTACACTCGGTTTATATCAACATTTCTACCGTATTACCTTAGAACTGCTGATTCAAGATGAGCAAATTATTCCAATCAATGTGGGTGGCCACGATAGCGTTTATTAAAAATGAATATATCGAGTGTTAAAGCAAAATTACCGATTATTTGCTAAACTATTGCTATGAACAAATTACAAGCCATTCAATCACTTACAAAAACAAAAGCACTGCTTAACCAGCGCTTTGGCGTGACCCGCTTGGCTCTGTTTGGCTCAACAGCACGTGATACGGCTATGCCAAATAGTGATATTGATATTTTGGTAGATTTTGATGGTATTGCTACATCGCAACGTTACTTTGGTGTGCAGTTTTATTTAGAAGATTTACTGGGTTGCCCTGTAGATCTGGTCACTGAGAAAGCGTTACGTAAAGAACTTCGCCCTTATATTGAGAGCGAGGCAATAGATGTCTGATTCACCCCACCGTGAATGGCTTTTTTATATCACAGACATGATTACATTTGCAGAAAATGTAATCAGTTATACAGATGGTTTTGACCAAGAGCGCTTTATAAATAGCGGCATTACTTACGATGCCACTTTGCGTAATTTAGAATTAATCGGCGAAGCTGCAACCCATATTCCACAAGTAGTTCGAGAGCTACACACGAAAATACAGTGGCGCATGATTATTGCCACCCGCAATAAATTAATTCATGGTTATTTGGGCATTGATAACGACACACTTTGGAGCATTATTCAAACGGATGTGCCAGAACTTTTAAAAGAATTACAAAAAATTAAATAGCATTTAATGCAAACTTTCGGCATCTACATCATAGGCGATGAAATCCTTTCAGGTAAACGCGAGGATAAGCATCTCAGGCAAGCGATTCAAATACTTAAAGCACGCGGACTATCGCTTGCTTGGGCTGAATATTTAGGCGACGACCCTGCGCGATTAGTAGCTAGTTTTAAACGCAGCTTGGCGACAGACACTATTGTATTTTCATTCGGTGGTATTGGTGCAACGCCTGATGATTTTACTCGTCAAGCTGCGGCAGATGCGCTTGACGTCCCTATTCAGCGCCATAAAGAAGCGGTTGCCGAGATTGAGGCGCAGTTTGGTGAAGCTGCTTACCCTAAACGTGTTTTGATGGCGGATTTTCCAAAAGGCGCTGCGATGATTCCAAATCCTTTTAACCGTGTTGCAGGATTTGCGATTGGTTTAAATCCGCAAGAAACTAGCCACTATTTCTTGCCTGGCTTTCCATCCATGGCTTGGCCGATGACGGAATGGGTTTTAGATACGCATTACAGCCATTTATTCCATCGAGAAGCGATTGTTGAATCCGCCATATTGGTGCGTGATGCTGGCGAGAGCCAATTGATTGATTTGATGAATGCCATTGTGTGCAAGCATCCTGAAACTAAGTTATTCAGCTTACCCAGATTAGGTACTGACAAATTAAATCCCACTAAAACAATTGAGCTAGGGGTAAAAGGTGTTGCCATAGCAGTTGAAAGTGCAATGGTTGATATTAAAGCTGGCGTGACTGAAGCTGGGTTTCCTTGGTCTATTATTAACGCTGAAACTAAGTGATGTAATCAGCCAATAAGCAAGTCAGCCAGTTGCGTTTAATATACTTTTAATTACATAAATAGCGAAAATCAAACTTAATCCAATCGCTGATTTAACGTTTCTTTCATACAAAAAACCGCAACAAAACTTACTGCCGCCATCGTGGAAACGTAATAGCCTACCCACACCAACCCGCCGCTATTCACTAATAGCTGTGATATGAATGGTGCTGTTGAGGCGCCCAAAATACCTCCCAAGTTATAAGCCAACCCTGCGCCTGTGTAGCGCACGGCAACTGGAAACTGCTCAGGTAAAAAAGCACCCATCGGCGCAAAAGTTGCACCCATTAACAACAGGGCCATCGACAAAAACAGCGTGATTTGTAAAGTTGAGCCACTTGCCAGCAAAGGACTCATCGCAAAGCCTGCCAGTATCGCTAAAAAACAACTTATTAGCAGAACAGGTTTTCGACCGTATTTATCACTTAACCAAGCTGAGATTGGCGTGACAATCGCCATAAATAATATCGCAACACATAGCATCTGCAAAAACTCAGCACGCGGAATATGTAAAGTTTGAGTGCCGTAACTTAAACAAAATACGGTGGCAGTGTAAAACAGGTTGTAGCAAACCGTCATTGCGAATGCACCGAGTAAAACTGGGCGCAGGTGTTGCACCAACAATGGCTTGATCGGTATTTTATGGGTATGTTGCTTTGCGAGTGCTACAGCAAAAACTGGCGTTTCAGCCAATTTAAAGCGCACATATAAACCTACAAGCACCAGCAATGCACTGGCAAAAAATGGAATGCGCCAACCCCAGCTTTTAAACTCCGCTTCTGTCAAAAATAAGGTTAATGCTAAAAAACTTAACGTTGCAAGCAGAAATCCCACCGATGGGCCGAGCTGCGGAAACATACCAAACCAACCGCGTTTACCTGTTGGCGCATGCTCAATCGCTAATAATGCTGCACCGCCCCACTCACCACCTAAGCCTAAACCTTGACCGAATCGCAAAATACAAAGCAACACTGCCGCCCAAGTTCCTAGGGTGTCATAACCCGGCAAACAACCAATGAGTAAGGTGGAAACGCCCATCACCAATAGTGAAGCGGCTAGTGTGGCCTTACGACCGATTTTATCGCCAAAATGGCCAAAAACAATCGCCCCCAAAGGCCGTGCGATAAAGGCAATGCCAAAGGTTAAAAAAGCATTTAAAGCTTGTACAGATGGATCGCTCGTAGGAAAAAATACTTGCCCGATGACCAATGCAGAAGCCATGGCATAAATGTAAAAATCGTAAAACTCGATTGCTGTGCCAATAAAGCTGCCAAAAGCAATGTGATAGGTTGAGGATGAGCTTTTTATTTTCAAAGAAATGCTTTCAATTCAAGATGTAAATAGGTTGTAAATGAGTTTTAACAACGAATATACTTGAATCATGCATCTATCTACAAATTATGCGCATATTTAAGTTTTCTGAGAGGTCATTTGCGTATAAAATAGACAACCGCCTAAAA
>JACMNP010000092.1 GCA_014378495.1 Methylotenera sp.
CGGCTCAAAAACACGTGTTTCGGTTAAAACAGATTCAATCGACATGCAACTTCCCCAATTATGCTTAACGCACTTATAATTTATAAGACTTGTAATTTATATGACTTGCTGATGTTGAAACCTAGTTTAGTAAATACTTAGAGTTTAGTTAATGCTTAGTTTAATGAATGACGAAAACCTTAATAATACCTTAAAAATTACTGAATAAAAGCATGCTTACAATCGAAGATATTCTATCAGAAAACCGCACCCAGTATAGAGATGGGCAAAGCGATGAGGCTTATGTGCGCCATGCAGTAGCTTGCAGTCCATTTGTAAGAAGATTGTTTACAAAAGATGCAGTTTTACTTAATGATCTGCTAGTAAATCTACATCAAGCGTATCTGTTAAGTGATATGCAAAATTTTTTGTCTGCACAAAATATTCAAGAAAATATTGTTGATGAAGTGAGTTTAAAGTGCGTTTTGCGACTTTTACGCCAGCAAGTGATGGCTCGCATGATAGTGCGAGATCTCAATGGTTTGGCAGATTTGCAAGAAGTGATGTTAACGACCTCTCAGCTTGCTGAGGTAACGTTGCAAACTGCGATTAAATTTTTAACCGCTTGGCTAAGTATGCAATATGGCCTGCCAACCAATGCGCAGGGCGATGTGCAGACGTTGATTGTGGTTGGTATGGGTAAGTTAGGTGGCTGTGAGCTTAACGTATCGTCAGATATTGATTTAATTTTTGCTTATGACGACGATGGCTCCACTAATGGTAATACATCAATCAGCAACCAAGATTTTTTTACCAAACTGGCTAAAAAACTAATCGCTGCCATCGATGAAATTACTGAAGACGGTTTTGTCTTTCGCGTGGATATGCGCCTGCGGCCATTTGGTTCTGAGGGTGCGCTTGTAAGTAGCCTAGATGCGTTGGAAGATTATTACCAAAATAATGGCCGAGAATGGGAGCGTTACGCTTGGATTAAAGGTCGCGTGGTGGCAGGGAGTAATCAGCAATTATCCAAACTGCTTAAGCCGTTTGTATTCAGAAAGTATTTAGATTTTGGCGCGTTTGCTTCAATGCGCGATCTAAAGATTCAAATTCAGCGCGATGTGAACATTAGGAGCATGCAACCGCAAGGGTTGTCCCCACAGAATATACCAGCTAAAGCTAGTTATTCATACGTGAAAGACAATATCAAGCTAGGCCGTGGCGGCATACGTGAGATTGAATTTATCGCCCAAGTGTTCCAGCTGATTCGCGGCGGGCAAGATACTAGCTTGCAGATTAAGCCCACGCTAACGGTATTGTCTCTATTGAAAGACAAAGGATTATTACCTGAAAAAACGGTAAGCGAGTTAATTGAGGCTTATGTGTTTTTGCGTAACTTAGAGCATAGATTGATGTATGTTGAAGATGCGCAAACGCAAGAATTACCCAAAACAGACGAAGCAAAAGCGCGTATTGCTAAAGCCATGAACTTTGAAGATTGGGAAACATTTTTGGCAGAGTTAAATGTCTACAGGCAAAATGTACAACATCATTTTGATGCAACATTCACAGATGCGAATACCAGCCAAACTGCGAGCCGAGATTCTTTAGTAGTTGAAAAGTCACTTTGGAATGGCGCATTAAACATAGCTGATGCAGAACAAGCCTTACAAAAATTAGGCTACACAGAACCGCAAGAAACGCTGCGCAGGCTCAATACTTTGCATCAAACTAGCCGCTACTTGCAACTGCCAGAACTTAGTCGCCAGCGGTTTGATGCGCTGATGCCGCACGTCATTTCACTTGCAGCCACCATGCACAATCCTGAAGCTACGCTGATTCGCGTGATTGATTTATTAGAAAGTATTTGCCGCCGCGCCAGTTACTTGGCCTTGCTGGCAGAGCATGCGCAAGCCATGCATTTAGTGGTTAAGCTTTGTAGCAGCAGCCCTTGGCTAGCCAACTATTTAACACAACATCCTATTTTGCTAGATGAGCTGCTAGATACCCGCACCTTATATGCTGCACCAGACTTCACTGCAATGCGCGCAGATTTAGTGAAACGATTAGCCGAATTTGAAGGGGATGTTGAGCGGCAGATGGACATCATGCGCCACTTTAAACACGCCAGTGTATTTAGGCTTGCGGCGCAAGATATTACAGGTGAATTGCCTTTAGAAACCCTCTCAGATTACCTAAGCGCATTAGCCGAGTTAGTGCTAAGTGTAAGCCTAGAAACGGTTTGGCCATACATCAAAGGTAAGCATATTGATGTGCCTAAATTTGCCGTGATTGCTTACGGCAAGCTAGGCGGCAAAGAGCTAGGTTATGCCTCTGATTTAGATATTATTTTCTTATACGAAGACGAAGCACCAGAGGCCGGTGAGGTCTATGCGCACTTTGCTCAACGCATTAATAATTGGTTCAATAGCTTAACTTCCGCAGGATTGCTATACGAAACAGATTTGCAATTACGTCCAGATGGCAACAGTGGTTTACTAGTCAGCACAGTAGCGGCGTTTAGAGATTACCAGCTCAATAAAGCATGGGTGTGGGAGCATCAAGCCTTGACCCGCGCAAGGTATGTAGCAGGCGATAGCGAGATAGGCAAAGCCTTTGAGCAGATTCGCAATGAAGTGCTCACTCAAGCGCGCAATGTGGAAAAATTGAAATCAGAAGTACTCAGCATGCGTGAAAAAATGCGAGTTGCACAAAGTAAAACTAGTAAAAATTATATTGAAATGTTCGAGCTTAAAAACGGCTTGGGCGGCATTATTGATGTGGAATTTTTAGTGCAGTTTTTGTTGTTGGCACATGCAAAACAATACCCGCAACTGACTGCGAATATTGGTAATATTGCTTTGTTAAGATTGCTAGCATCACTCAATATTATCGAAGTAGACGCGGCTGAAAAAGTAGCGTTGGCTTATCGAGAATATCGCAAAATGCAGCATGCGCTCAAGTTACAAGGAGTGGTACAAACGAAAGTAAACGTAACATTAATATCAATGCATCTAGTGGCTGTGAGTGCACTTTGGAAACAAGTGCTTGGCTAAATAACGTAAATTTTTACTAGCGACTTGCGAATTATTGCAAATATCATTACAAAGGTAGATAAATAATTTATCTACCTTTGCTTGCCAAAATAAATTAGTATTTAAATTATTTAGGTAATAAAACAGTATCAATCACGTTAATGACACCGTTTGATTGGTATACATCATAAGTGCTGATGTTTGCAACATCACCACTGTTATCGGCCACAGTAATATTGTGGTCACCATTCATTTTAAACGTTAATTTTTTACCATTTACGGTAGTGAGTTCTGCAACACCATTGCCTTTTTTAATATCTGCTGCCAAAGCTTTATAGTCATAGCTACCAGACACAACATGGTAAGTTAAGATTGAAGTAAGCGTTGCTTTGCTTTCTGGTTTTACTAAAGTTTCCACGGTACCTGCTGGCAATTTAGCAAAAGCGGCATTTGTTGGCGCAAATACTGTAAAAGGGCCTTTGGACTTTAATGTGTCTACCAACCCTGCAGCTTTTACTGCAGCTACTAGCGTAGTGTGATCTGCTGAATTAACAGCATTATCTACAATATCTTTACTAGCAAACATGCTTTGACCGCCCACCATTACTGTTTTTTCTGCCGCGTAAGCCATATTAGCCATGCCTAACGTCGTAGCAACGGCTACTGAAATTAAAAATTTGTTCATGTGAAACTCCTGAAATTGAAATTGAAATACATCTAATAATATTTATTCTTTATTGATAAACCTGTCTGAATTAAAAAGCTTATTTAAGTCAGTCAGAGTGTTATACGGCTACAAGTTACAATTAGATTCATCTCCGTTTTCTAATCACATCCAAATCAAGAAAAAGAAAAAATTTTAGATTGAAAGTTACGTGTCTAAATCGGCTCAAGACCAGCCTTTAGCTTGTTGAGTAGTACCAAAATATTTTTCTGCATTTTGCAAAATATTTAAATTAAGTGCTTACTTGCTATTGCATATACAGACCTATTTGTAAATTTACTCACCTTGAAATAGGTCGCTCTCGCGCGACTAGCGAGTTTCTTTCTTTTGTGTAGCCAAAAGAAAGAAACCAAAGAAAAGGCTACCCACTCCCGCTTGCTTACTGCCCAAATACGCCCACATGGGCATCAATCGGAAACTCGCCAATAAAATCATTTGGCTCATAAGACCGCAAGGGTCTTGCTCAACCTCGCTAAGTGCTAAAGCACTAAGTCAGTTGTGACAGCCGATTGCCGAAATCTCCCATGCGTGCACATTTAGTCAGGCGCGGGAGACATGGGATTGAAGGTCAAAACCAGTTTGTGTTTCACCGCTCGTTGTTTCTATCACTATCTTTTCAAGCTCCGTCATTCCGACGAAAGTCGGAATCCAGTGGCGTTGAAAATGGTGGAAATCTCAATGCTGTAACGCGTGGGTCACTAGTGACCCACCCTACAATAACTCCTCCCCATCTCTCATACCCGCGGAGGCGGGTATCAAGTCAAGGTGGTGTTCACGAATGGTTATTAATTGATAAAAAGCTAGTATTCACGCTGCCTAGATTCCGCCCTTCGACGGAATGACGACAGTGAGGTTTAGCTGTTACTACTGCTTACGAAACATTACAACGGTGGACAAAAAGAGCTTTTGCCCACCCAATACTAATAGTTGTTGCATGTTACTGAGTTACCATAGGTAGTGCAGTTGGTCGTGGTGGGTTTTTGCTTAATGACCACAGGAGCTGGACTTGGCGGTGGCAGTGAATAGTGCTCCCCACCGAACTTAAAATCTGGCATTTTTCCATCCGATGGACCACAGGTATAAGTCATTGAGTACCATGTAATAGGTCCTGGAATAATATCTGCGACCAATCCACCTGCATGACTTTCGCTTGAAATCACTCGATATGAACCTGCATCTGAGGAGGTTGAAGATGCTTTTTCAAAGCATTTTGATTGTTCCGAGGTGCATTTGACTGTTTTAATTTTTGAGCCATCCGGAGCTTGATACTCTTTGACGCTTTTAGCTAAACAGGCAGTTAATATGCTAATAGCCAATATGATGAGTGCTTTTTTAATCACTATTAGTCCCTGTTTAAGATTTTTTCGGTTCCCTAACGTAAGATAATTATCTTAGTTGACGGTGAACTTTGGGTAAAAGAGAATATTTTAGGCATTTATAGTGCTTGCCCAAACCTTCCCATAAGCAGCAAGCAAACTTTGGTGCATCACACTGCCTTCCATATTTGCCCCCAGCGTACCTAAACCAAAATACTGCTCTTCACGATTCACTAATCTATGCGCCTGTTGCAATGTTTCTGTGCCATAAAGTAGTGTTAAATTTGCTTCAAAAGCAGCAGTATCTTCTGTTTCGGCCATCTCTTTAATTTGCACAATATTTGCAATACAACGGTAAACACGGGCGCGTTTTTCTGGTAATTCGCCGAATTGGGCAATCCATGCACAGCCATCTAAAATTTCATCCATATCACCAGCAGCAAGTGCGGCAAGTGCTTTAAGTTCGCCTGCGCGCAAATCTACCCATGTGGTGTTTGGGTCTGCACATAGGCCGATTAATGTGGTGACTGGCAGTTCATCTGCAAGCTCTAGGTCTAGTAAGGTTTCTAGTAACTCGGCTGATTCTGCTTGGCTTAGTTTTGGCAAACGTAGTGCAAAAGGGCGCACCAAATTGCCTACGGTGTTGTTCTCCCACTCTAATTCTTCCACTGGGTAAATTTCACTCATGCCTGGTACAAAAATGCGGCAGGCGTATACGCTTAAATGAGTAAAGTCGGCGATATACATATCGTGACCGCTGTTATGAATGGTATTCACGCACCAGTTGTAATCTTCTTCGGTCGTTGTACCAAAATTCCAATCGACAAATTCGTAATCTGGTGTGCTGCGTAAAAAGTCCCAGCTAATTACGCCGCTAGAATCCACAAAGTGAATTTCTAGGTTTTGTGAGTCGGCGATTTCTTCCATATCAAAACCCGGTGCCACAAAGCCTTTTAAGCTATCCATAGCACGACCTTGTAGCAACTCGGTCAATGCGCGTTCTAATGCGACTTCAAAGCGCGGATGCGCACCAAAGCTGGCAAAGCAACCTTGATCTTCAGGGTGCAATAGCGTGACGTTCATGACTGGATATTTGCCGCCAAGTGAAGCATCTTTTACCAAAATGCCATAACCAGCATCGCGCAAACCTTTAATGCCAGCGGCAATACGTGGGTAGCGGTTTAATACAGCTTCAGGCACATCTGGTAAACAAATACCCTCACGAATGATCTTGTATTTGATATCACGCTCAAAAATCTCTGCCAATGCCTGCGTACGCGCTTCCATCATGGTGTTGCCCGCGCTCATACCATTACTTACATATAAATTGCCGATAAGATTGACTGGAAACAATACAGTTTTACCATCACGCAAACGAGTGTATGGAATAGCGCAAATACCACGTACTTTATTGCCAGAATTCAAATCAATCAAATGGCTGGCAGGGCAAGTGCCTTTTGGGTTATAAAACTTTTGCAATTCAGGCGTTAATAATTCTTTAGGCCATTTATCACCAGACTTTCCTTTGCCCAATGGAATCCATTGCTCATTTGGATAATGCACAAAGTCTTTATTGGCGATTTTTTCGCCTAGGTAAAAATGCGTCCAAAAGTAGTTGGTACTTAAACGCTCAAAATATTCGCCCAAAGCACTTGCTCTAGCAGCCAATTGTGATGCGCCTTTGCCATTGGTAAATAAGCGTGGACAATCACGGTCAATCACATGCACAGACCAAATACCTTCAATCTCATTTAACCAAGATTTCTCTAAAGTATGAATATTTAGGGCTAATAATTTGGCTTGTAGTGTGGCGATAGATGACTCTAATGAGGCATCTTTACTTGGAATAAAGGTTTCAGAGGAGTTTGCTGATGCAGTGGTCATGATAAAAGCACTTAATGGAAAGGCTGACAGAATATCATGCTGTTGATATAACTAGAAAAAAGTCAAAGTTACGTTGGCTTTTTTGCTTAGCTTTTAAAAGTTGAGTTACTGTCTATGAGTAGCTTTCTATAATTGTCGCCAATGATGGTATTGACTCACTAGCTACCAGTAATAATACAATTTCGACCTTTTTGTTTTGCTTGATAAAGTCGCTTATCGACCATTTCAATAAATGAGATCGCTTCATCTTTATGCGATGGCGTAATGGTGCCAACGCCTAAACTAATCGTCAGTACGTGGCTGATTTGAGATTTTTCATGTGGAATTTGCTCTTTAAATATCAGGTTGCGGCAACGTTCTGCAATCTTTTTAGCAGATAGCTCATCTGTTTCTGGCAATACTAATACAAACTCTTCGCCGCCGAATCGTGCAAAAAAGTCACGCGCGCGGCTAGCAGAAAGGCTAAGTACTCGCCCCACACGTTTTAAACATTCATCACCTTGAATATGGCCATACTCATCGTTATATTGTTTAAAATAATCAATATCAAGCATGATTAATGAAAGTGGCTGATTGTTGCGGCGTGCATTTACCCACTCCACCTCCATAATTGAATCGAACATGCGTCGGTTTGCCACGCCTGTGAGGCTATCTTTGAAAGAAAATTCTTCTAATTTTTTCTGTAAAGTAATCAGGTTTTCTTCAGTTTTTTTACGCTCACTAATGTCAAACATAAAACCAACCAGTGATTCCACTTCACCTTGTGCATTGCGAATGACATGTACCACATCCCGAATCCAGACATAATCGCCGTCTTTGGTTAACGCTCGATAATCTGCTTCGTGGTCGGTGCCGGCTTTTGATTGTGAAACACAGTAATCAACTACCCATGATTTTTCTTCAGGGTGCATTCTGTCAATCCAATCCAATCCTGAGCGCTGACCCAGCTAGATTGAGACCAGCCAAGCAAGCTTTCTATTTGCGGCCCAATATAGGCAAAGCTCATGGTATTCCAATCAATCTTCCACGGAATAGCTTTGGTAGATTCCAACAGCGTTTTGTAAAAGGTGTTGTCGGGCTCTAATTTATTGACAGTATCAGACATAATTTTTTAAGCCTATTGCTCATTTGTTTTTTGCATAATTATTAACGTAAATCGTACAACAAAGTAGTTAATACTAAGTAGCTTACTCACAGTCTTTAAATACTTGAGCCAACGTATGATTTTGTATTTCCCAATGCACTTTATCATCTAACCATATTTCTTGCGTTGGCGCGAATAATGCTGGTTCATCAAAGCTGGCAATCGTTATATCAATCGTTTCAGCATTCTCTGCCTGCCGATAGGTTAATGATGTACCGCATTTTCCGCAAAAAGTCCTAAACACGCCAAATGAAGACTCGTATTCAACTGGAAGTAAATCTATAAATTTAAAGTGCGCAATGTGCACCACAGCCCAAGCCACGCGTGTTGCGCCAATGGCTTTTCTACATGTTTGACAATGGCAAATAATATGATGTAATGGCGTGCTAGCAAGCTCAAAACGAATCGCTTCGCATAAGCAGCCACCAAAATGTGATTGAGTTATTTGCATTTTTAATACTGTTGATTAAGTATGACTGCTTTTCATATTTAAAATAAATCTATAAAAAATTATTAAGTACTAGTAATTGATTATTTAACACCTCTGGCGGGTTTAACTCATGAATAACACTATATTGCGTTTTAGTTAAACTTGTTAAACTTCGCGCATGTTTAAATATCATTACCAACGTATGAGTTTGCGTGTTCGCCTAAATTTGTTGATCACTGCATTGCTATTACTCTTTATGGTGGCAGTGGGCTATGTGATTGTTAATGGCACAAAAGCATCCATTCAAGAGGGAGTGGAGGCATCAACTCGCGTGACTACACAATTGCTGGATACTGTGATTTTAAGCTCATTAGAGAATCCAGGGTGGGGTTATACGCATGAAGTATTAAAAGAGTTTTTGAAATCACTAGGCCATGTGCGTGGCAATGAAATCAAGCTTTATAGTATACAAGGCGATTTAATGTACCAATCGCCCCCTTCAAAATATAAATCTCATGAAAATCCACCACAATGGTTCGTGAATTTACTCTCACCGCATGAGAAATCAGTCATGCGTTTGGTGCGTTATGGCAAGTTAGAAATC
>JACMNP010000010.1 GCA_014378495.1 Methylotenera sp.
AGTTTGCGCCTGAATTTTTAGTTACTGCAAATAATGACTTAATTCGTGAGTTTTTAAACACGCATGAAGATATTGTCGTTAAACCACTGGACGGTATGGGGGGTAGCAGTATTTTTAGATTAGGCTTAAAAGACCCCAATATTAGTGTGATACTAGAAACCATCACCAATTTTGGTAGCCGTACTATTATGGCGCAACGTTACTTACCTGCCATTTTGCAAGGTGATAAACGCATTATTGTCATTGATGGTGTGCCAGTTCCATATGCACTGGCACGTATTCCAAAAGCTGGTGAAACACGCGGCAACCTAGCCGCTGGCGGCACTGGCGTTGCACAATTACTCAGTGTGCGTGATCTCGAAATTGCGACTACAGTCGGCAAAGTACTGAAAGAGGAGGGTCTATTTTTAGTAGGGTTAGATGTCATTGGCGAGCATTTAACCGAAATCAACGTCACCAGCCCAACAGGCATGGTAGAAATTGCTAAGCAAACATCAATACTAGCTCAGCCATGTAATCCTGCAAGTATTTTGATGGATGCTCTCGAAAATAAGTGATCAAATTAACCTAACAAAATACACTCTTTCAAAATGTTCAAAAGCCTTAAATCTTCGCTGTTGGCATTTTTATTAATTTGTATTTTTGGGCTGACAGGCGGTTTACTAAGTGGCTGTTTTAAAGAGCAGCTATATCACACCCAGAGTTATGTATTTGGCACTTTGGTGGACATCAGCATTTATGGTGAAACTGATGACAGAGCACGGTTTATTGCTAATCATGTACTACAAGACTTTCAAAATCTGCATAATCGTTTGCATGCCTGGAAGCCTGTTTCAGAAGGTAAACCTAGCGAGCTGGGTGAACTCAATGCCGCTTTTTCAAAATCAAATAAACCAATTGCAATCAACTCAGACATTGCCCATATATTGATTGATGCAACAGCACTTTCAGCTAAATCTCATGGCTTATTTAACCCAGCAATAGGTCATTTAATTGGAACATGGGGCTTTCAGCGCGATGAATTTAGCGCGATAACAGTAAATGATAAAGATATAAAATCACTTGTAAAAGCCAACCCAAGCATGGGTGATATTGTGGTTAAAAATAATACTGCCTACAGCAATAATGCTACGGTAAAACTTGATTTAGGGGGTTACGCTAAAGGTTATGCTTTAGATATTGCAACAGCTTACCTGCGCAAAGAGCATGTTAACAATGTGCTAATTAATATTGGTGGAAACATCATTTCACTTGGTCAACATGGTAACAAGCCATGGCGAGTTGGCATACAGCACCCACGTTTGCCAACAGCAATTGCCACATTAGACTTACCAGATGGCTGGGCGATTGGCACATCAGGTGATTATCAACGTTACTTTATGCTTAATGGCAAACGTTACTGCCATATCATTGATCCACGTACGGGGTACCCCTCACAGCACACACAGGAAGTTACGGTATTAGTACCGCCACAACCAATAAATCAAACGCAAGCAGGCGTATTATCTGATGTAGTATCAAAACCTATTTTCATTGAGTCGCCCGAAAATAGAACCAAAGCTGCGCAAGCTTTTGGTATAGAAAACTTCATGGTGATAGATAATGAATCTCACATATTTGTTTCTAAACAAATGGCTCAAAAACTTAACTGGATAGATGCGAGTGTTAAATTTAGCACGTTTCCATAAGGTACTTACTGAGAGTAAAGCATTAAGCTATCCTAAAATACTCATCGCCAATTTACTGATGGGTGATTGGCTAATTTTGTTGCTTAGTCTGATAGCTGTGTTTTACTTGTTTAATACCTTATGGTCAAACGAGCATGCAACCAAAGTACAAATCAGGCTAGGCGATAAAATTTATGCAGCCTATAGCTTAAATCAACAACGTGAGATTCATATCCACGGCAAGCTAGGCGATTCTGTGATAAGTATTGCACAAGGCAAGGTAAGGTTTGTAAAATCTCCATGTCATACGCAATATTGTGTACATCAAGGCTGGCTAACGCGTGCAGGGCAAGCTGCAATATGCTTACCCAATCAAGTTAGCCTAGCGTTACTAGGCGAAGCTAAACTTTACGATTCACTTAATTATTAATCAAGCCAACTAATAAAACTAACTTCAGTTGAACCTAACACTTATCAAAACCACGTTAGATGACCATAGAATCGCAAAGCTTGCCGCGATTGCTATTGCATTACACATGGTAGAAGCAATCATACCGTCACCACTTCCGGGCGTTAAACCCGGCATTGCCAATATTGTTACTTTATATGTGTTACACCAATACGG
>JACMNP010000093.1 GCA_014378495.1 Methylotenera sp.
GGAGCTATTAGCTGACGCAGATGCGATTATTTTTGGTAGTCCAACCTATATGGGTAGCGCATCGGCGCAGTTTAAAGCCTTTATGGATGCGAGCTCAAAAGTTTGGTACACCCGTGACTGGAAAGACAAAATCGCGGCTGGCTTTACCACATCAGCTAGCCAAAGTGGCGATAAACTCAATACGCTAATCCAACTTGCAGTATTTGCTGCGCAGCATGGCATGATTTGGGTAGGGCAGGATTTAATGCCAGGTAATAACAGCAGTACGGGATCAGTCAATGACTTAAACCGATTGGGTGGATTTTTAGGCGCTATGGCACAAGCAAATAGTGACCAAGGTCCTGATGTTGCACCTATTGCGAGTGACTTGCTCACAGCGGAACATTTGGGCGAACGAGTAGCAACGATTGCCAAGCGTTTGAATGCTTAATCGTTAAATAATTAAATAGGAAATTAAAAATGAAAGTTAAAAGTAATTTTGTTGCGCTGAGTCTAGTACTAAGTACCAGTTTAGCTTTTTCTAGTTTTGCCATGGCAGATCAAGAAGCTTATCGTATTGACGATACACACAGTTTTGCCAACTGGACCATACGCCATGTCGCTTCTAAAACATCGGGTACTTTTAGTGATGTAAGCGGTAAGATTTTGATTGACCGTGAGAACCTTGCACATTCATCGGTAGAGGCAAAAATCAACTTACTGAGCGTCAATAGTAGCCACGCTAAACGTGATGAGCATATTAAAAAAGATGAGTATTTAGATGTCGCTAAATTTGCTGAAATGACTTTTGTAAGCACTAAAGTAGAAGCTAAAAGCAATACTGAAGGAGTGATCACTGGTACTTTTACACTGCATGGTGTGGCTAAACAAATGAGTTTTCCATTTACTGTACTTGGTTTTGGTACAGATCCATGGGGTGGCTACCGTATGGGCCTAGAGGCGCATACCTCACTTAAAGCGAGTGATTTTGGTTTAAATTGGGCGCTAAAACCTAATGCCCCTGTGGGCAACGACATTGAAATCACACTCTTGATTGAAGGTGTGAAACTGCCCGCTGAAAAACCAATTAAATAGTTGCGTCATTAAACAAATAATCTGTAACAAAATAAATATAACGGAGAATTACATGGCAATAGATTTATTTAGCCCAACACATTTGGGTGCAATTAGCCTTAAAAATCGCATGGTCATGGCGCCACTTACACGAAGCCGAGCGCCTAAAGATACTGGTGTACCACAAGCGATGAATGTCACTTACTATGAACAACGGGCAACGGCTGGCTTGATTGTCACTGAAGCTACACCTATTTCAGCAATGGGTCATGGCTATCCTTTTTTACCTGGTATTTATACAGATGCGCAAGTCGCGGGCTGGAAAAAAGTGACAGCGGCTGTACATGCTAAAGGCGGAAAAATCGTATTGCAACTATGGCATGTAGGCCGTATTTCACATCCTAGCTTGTTGCCAAATAACGTATTGCCAGTTGCGCCTTCAGCAATCAAACCAGCTGGTCAGCTCTACACGTATGAAGGCATGGTCGATTTTGTTGAGCCACGCGCCCTAGAAGCAAGCGAATTGCCAGGCATTATTGCTGATTATGTACATGCTACGCAGTGCGCATTGGCAGCAGGTTTTGACGGTGTAGAGATTCATGCGGCCAATGGTTATTTGCTAGACCAGTTTTTGCGCGATGGCAGCAACAAGCGTACAGATAACTATGGTGGTAGTTTAGAAAATCGTACACGTTTCTTATTAGAAGTGACTAAAGCGATTGTTGAAGTGGCAGGTGCAGACAAAGTTGGCATTCGCCTTTCACCAGTCAATCCGTTTAATGATATGACTGATAGTAATCCGCAAGCGCTATTTAATTATGTCGTCAGCGCACTTAATCAATTCAATCTTGCTTATTTACATGTCATTGAAGGTGATGTTGGTGGGAAGGCCGTTGCTTTTGATTTTGCCGAATTACGTAAACTTTTTAAAGGTGCATACATGGCGAATCTAGGTTACGACAAAACGCGTGGTAATGCCGCTATTGCAAGTGGTCATGCGGATGTGATTGCGTTTGGCGTGCCATTTATCGGTAATCCAGACTTAGTAGCGCGTTACAAAATAGATGCTCCGTTGAATGTAGCCGATGCAAATACCTTTTATGGTGGTGCAGAACAAGGTTATATTGACTATCCAACGTTATAATTTCAACTAGCATATATTTTAGTTAATGATAAATTTTTTAAGGAAGCAACATGCACAACCCAGCGATTACCCAAGTACCTATTGACGAAACCCTTGCGAATCGTTGGAGCGGTCGCGCCTATGATGCGACTAAGTCTATTAGCCATGCGCAAACTATCGCGCTTTTAGAAGCGGCACGCTGGGCCCCTTCATGTTTTGGTGACCAACCGTGGCGTTTTATTGTGTGGGATAAAAACAAAGATGCAGCTAGTTGGCAGCAAGCTTTTGATTGCTTGGTACCAGGTAATCAAGCTTGGGTTAAAGATTCACCACTGCTATTGCTAACAATCGCAGATACGTTATTTAATCACAATGGTAAGCCAAACCGTTTTGGGCAATATGACACTGGCGCTGCGGCAGAGAACTTATGTTTACAAGCCAGCAGTATGGGCTTAATGGCGCATCAGATGGGGGGCTTTGATGCAGATAAAGCACGTGAAGTATTTGCGATTCCAGCGCAATTTAATTTAATGGCGATGGTGTCTGTGGGCTATCCGGCGGATATCGCAAGTTTAGAAGGCGATATATTGAGCCGAGAAACCGCAGCGCGTACGCGTCGCCCACTAAATGAATTATTTTTTGCAGGGACTTGGGGTAAAAGTGTAGATTAAATTAAAGCCATAGACAAAAGCAAAACTAGTGATTAGCTATTAATCAGTACGCCGAACTTAACTTAAATGACGCCGTCTGATAAACTGACATTAGTTTTGAAACTAATCAATTAAATTTAGGATTTAGCTATGGCAGTTGTTGCATTAAATAAAGAAAACTTTAAAGATACCATCGAAAAAAATGCTTTTGTGATTGTGGATTTTTGGGCACCTTGGTGTGAGCCATGTTTAGCCTTTACGCCAACGTTTGAAGCGGCGGCGGCTGCGAATCCAGATATTGTTTTTGGTATGGTCAATACTGAAACTGATCCCGATATTGGTGAGTATTTTGAAGTGAACCAAATCCCAGGGATTTTAGTGATTCGTGAACAAGCAGGTATTCATGCCCAAGTGGGTGAAATTGGTGCACCAGCATTTGATGAAATTATCAAATGGGCGCGTGAATTTGATTTAACAGATGTGCGTGAGTATTATCAGCAAGAGGCTAAAAAAGTTAATTAATTGTTTTTAATAAAAAACTTGTAATCATTACAGTTATAAAATAATTAATAAAAAAGCGGCTTATAGCCGCTTTTTTATTGAATTTTAATATTAAATATTTAATTCAAATACTAAAAAGAACCTGTAGTAATTAATCTGAATACGTAATATGCCCCTATCGCCATCATGATATACATGGGTAAATCACCACTTTTTTTAGTTTCCGATTTACTCGGCGAACTAACCCAGCGATTAAATAACCACAGCACTAAAATGATGACTGGAATCGAAAGCATAGTAGTTGTAGATTGAAAAATTTTACCGAACAGTGTTTTAACCCAGCCACCATCGCGAAACATTTCCATGGCAATACCAATTAGCCCGATGAGCATCAAGCCGACTCTGCCCACTGCAGCTAAATTGCTAAGTGCACTCTCGGGTTTAATGTCTTTATTTTTACTATATTTATTTGGGTCTGAATTATTAGCCATTGCGTGCTCCTTAAAGATTAAATGCAAATTTTAATTTGCACTCAGGTATTTAGTCGGATCTACAGATTTACCTTGGCGGCGAATCTCAAAATGTAAATTAACACTATTGCTATCTGTATTACCCATTTCTGCAATCTTTTGACCACGGCTTACTTGTTGACCTTCTTTTACGACAATTAAACTATTGTGCGCATACACCGATAAATAACTAGCGTTGTGTTTGATGATCACTAATTTCCCATAACCACGTAAATCTGAACCACTATAAATGACTTTGCCAGGGGCAGCCGCGGTAATTGCTTGACCTGCGCTCCCCGCTATATCAATTCCTTTATTACTAGCTTCATTAAAGTTAGCGGTTACCTTCCCTTTGGTCGGCCATGCCCAATCCATATCATCAGGAGCATCAACATCTACCTTTACATTAGCAGACGGTTTTGCTGTATCAGGCGTAGCGATGACAGCAGGTTTAGTTGCAACATTATCACCAGTCGTTTTATCTACTGTTGTTTTAGTCGCTGGTTTTGACGTTGGTAGCGGTTTCTTTAACGCATCATCGCTGTAAGGTTCACGTATCGCTTTGGGCTCAGAAATAGCTAATACTGTAAGTGGCGCTGACTTAGCTGACACTGGGGGATTAGCTGATGCATTAGTTGAAGTGCTATTAGCGGTGCTTGATTCAATATTGATAGGTGTAAGCACTACACCATCTTGATTGTCTTGGTTATTGATGGCAATTGTAGGTGGCTTGTCTTTTAAAGCGCTGAATTTTAGCGTTTGACCCACTTTGATGTTGTAAGGTGAAGCGATATTATTCGCTTGTGCAATGTCTTTGTAATCGTAGCCATGCTCCAAGCCAATACTAAATAATGTGTCGCCTTTCTTTATAGTATATGTGTCTGGACGCCAATCACCTGCTTTATAACTAGGTTTAGCAGTGCTTATTTTACTGCTAATGGCCTTATTAGCACTTGTGGACTTTGTTGTAGGTAAGCGATCAATCACGGGTGCAGGAGGGTTGCTGCCACAAGCTACAAAGCACAACAGAGGCAGTACTAAGCATAAATTACGACTATTTTTTATCATTCACCACTACTTATTAAAACTTTTAGTATCGCGACTTTAGAGATCACTATTTTAAACATCGGTGCTTTAAATATTGCTGCTTTAAATATCACGATATTCCACCTAATAAAGGTACAAATTTCACAGGCTCTAGTTTTGTTTGACGATACTCTAATTGCGCAATACGCTCTACTAAATACAAAATTTGCTCATCTGTCCCAACAGGAATCACCAAGCGACCACCAATAGAAAGTTGGTCCAACAAATCTTGTGGAATATGGCTAGCCGCGGCAGTAACGATAATGCAATCAAACGGGGCCATTTGCGGTAAGCCCATATTGCCATCAGCATGGTCTAACTTTACATTCACGCATTTTAGCTCGCGCAAATGTCCGCGTGCCTTCATCACAAGGGGGCGAATACGCTCCACTGAATATACTTCTTTCGCTAATCTAGAAAGCACTGCAGTTTGATAACCACAACCAGTACCAATCTCTAAGACTTTATTCATGGTATTGCTGTTACGCAAAATCTCGGTCATGCGTGCAACAATATACGGTTGAGAAATCGTCTGACCAAAGCCAATTGGCAGCGATACATCTTCATAAGCGCGAATAGAAAGGGCTTCATCAACAAAAATATGACGGGGAATGCTTGAAATCGCAGAAAGCACGACTTCATCTTTAATGCCTTGCTCACGTAAACGTACTAACATGCGTTCGCGTGTGCGCAACGATGTCATGCCGATACCAGCTTGTGTTGTTTTTACTATCGCCAACTTAACTACCTAGCCAGTCTTTAATTTCAGTTAATTGCGTATGCTTGGTTAAGTCGACCTGAATAGGTGAAATAGACACTTGGTTATGGGCAATCGCATAAAAATCAGTACCTTCGCCACCGTCATTGGGCTGCCCCGCAGGGCCAACCCAATACACAGTTTCATTACGTGGTGTTTTAAGCTGAATCACAGGTTCAGCCTTATGGCGCTTGCCTAGGCGTGTTACTACGCGTCCTTGCAACTCATCATAGGGAATATCAGGCACGTTCACATTCAGTAGAGTTGTTGATTTAAAACCATTTTTAATGAAATGTTCTACGAGCTCAACCGCCACTCTTGCAGCAGTTTCAAAGTTGGTAGAATTGTGTTGCGACATAGAGATTGCAATGGATGGAATGCCTAGCAAATAACCTTCTGTTGCAGCAGCAACCGTGCCTGAGTAAATAGTGTCATCACCCATGTTAGCACCATCGTTAATGCCGCTAATCACCATGTCTGGCATGGTATCCATAAGTCCAGTCAAAGCAATATGCACGCAATCTGTAGGTGTGCCATTGACATAAAAAAAGCCATTGCTCGCTTTTTTTACACTTAAAGGTCTGTCCAGTGTCAGCGAGTTACTTGCACCGCTTCTATTTCTTTCAGGCGCTACCACTGTAATCTCAGCTATTTTGGCAATATGTTCTGCAAGTATATTGAGGCCAGGTGCAAAATAGCCATCATCGTTGGAGAGTAAAATTTTCATGCTTAAATTATAGTAGAAGACGGGGGCTTTAGTACGGTGCTAATGTAAATACTTATTACTTACCACTAAGCGTTGCTTATTAATTGACAATATTTGTAAGTTAAACAGTCGCACGAGTAAGCCGAGCATAAAAAATGGTGCATATAAAAAATATGACGGTGAGTACAATTTCAGCGCATGCTAGTTTTGCTGAAAGTCCAATATCAGACCATGCGCGCACAACACCCTCAGTGAAAAATAACAATATAAACATGCTCGCCCATTGATAGGTATAACGTTTACCGCGCAAAATTCCAAATAAAGGTATGAGCAATATCGCTGCTTTTAACATGAGCATACTGCCGCCAGGTTTTAATGGTGCTAGAATGCTTTCCCATGCTAAACATAAGAATATCAATGTAATCAGGCTTATGATTGCGCCCAGACGTAGTGTCTTGATCATGGGTGTTTGAAGCGTAGCCGTTTGAATCATAATTTTGCTGCTTTTGACATGGCGACTAACGCAACTCTTGCAGATTGCGCGTCGTGAATAGCTTGCTCAAAGTTAAAGCGTAAAATTTTTGTTTGAACACTCGATTCTTGTGTGTTCAATTCAACAGATACACTCACATCAAAACCATCGCTATCAATCCCCAACATTTCAGGGTTCGTTATATCCATACCATGAAAGTGCTTGCTGTATGCAATCATACTGTGAGCATGGTCAGCATTCATGTGATCAATAATGGCAGTTTCTTGTGCGGCTAACTGTGAAGGTGTACTGATAAGCTCGTTTCCTGAAAGCGCTTCTCCAGAAAGCTCTTTTCCTGAAATCCAGCCCATCTTGCCGAAGCCTGCAATATAACGCGCCTGTAGGATTTCAATGCGATAAAAATTAAAATCGTGCATTTCAAAATAACCAGCAGCCTTTGGAAAATAGCGCAAGTAACGGGTGCGTAAATCGTCATCTGCCTTATCAATTTGCTTAGCATCTCCGATTAAGGTCAAGCGCGCACTCGCTTGTAAATCATCATCGCCAGTAAATACCAGCAATGACATTTTAGGGTTAGCGATAATGTTTTTGGTGTGCTCAGCAATTGTGCTGATTAACACAATGGGTTGCCCACTATGATCTAATATAAAGGGTGCGACTGAACCAAAAGGATAGCCTTCAAATTTGCTTGAAAAAGTTGAAAGCACGCCACTGCGTGTAGCGCGTAAAAATTGACGTGCTTCATAAGCTAAGCTCATTCTCTATAATCTCAAACAGAAAGTTTTAATGCGGTTTGGGCAAGACGTTTACCTAAGGCTAAACACAGTTTGCGTTCTTCAGCAGTGATAGGTTTATCATCCGCTGAACCACCAATGTGGCTGGCGCCATAAGGCGTTCCACCAGATTGCGTACTGGATAACTCAGGCTCAGAGTAAGGCAAGCCAACGATTAACATGCCATGGTGCATCAATGGCAACATCATGGTTAGTAATGTGGATTCATTGCCGCCGTGCATAGAGCCCGTACTAGTAAACACCGCCGCAGGTTTGCCAATAAGCGCACCTTTTAGCCATAACGCAACAGTACCATCTAAAAAATACTTCATCGGCGCAGCCATATTGCCAAAGCGGGTAGGGCTACCAAGCGCTAAACCTATACATTCTTCTAAATCAGTTAATTCAACGTATGGGTCACCACTAGCTGGAATATCAGGCTCAGTTGCTTCGCAAGTTGCAGAAACTTTGGGAACGGTGCGAATACGTGCTTTTGCACCGTCTATAGATTCAACGCCGCGCGCAATCAGCTGTGCCATTTCTCGAACGGCGCCACCTTGAGAGTAATACAAGACTAAAATTTCAGACATTTTATATATGTTTTGTCAGTGCTGACGCTTTACCAATATAACTAGCAGGCGTCATTTCAAGTAGTAATTGCTTAGCTTCAGCTGGAATGCTTAATCCACTAATAAACGTATGTAACGAAGCTTTGTTAATGCCGCCTTTGCCGCGCGTCAGTTCTTTAAGTTGTTCGTAAGGGTTTTCAATGCCATAACGGCGCATCACTGTTTGAATCGGTTCGGCTAAAACTTCCCAGCTGTTATCTAGATCTTGCGCTAACTTTTCTGGATTCACTTCTAGTTTGTGCAGGCCGCGTAAGCATGAGTCGTAGCCGAGTAGTGTATAGCCGAATGCTACGCCCATATTACGTAATACAGTTGAATCGGTAAGGTCACGTTGCCAGCGCGAGATAGGTAGCTTTTCTGACATGTGGCGCAATACGGCATTAGCTAAACCAAGATTACCTTCTGAGTTTTCAAAGTCAATCGGGTTGACTTTATGTGGCATGGTAGATGAACCGATTTCGCCAGCTTTCACTTTTTGTTTAAAGTAACCCACTGAAATATAACCCCAGATATCGCGGTTAAGGTCTATCAAAATAGTATTGATGCGTGCAAGTGTGTCATACAGTTCAGCCATATAGTCATGCGGCTCAATTTGGATGGTCATTGGGTTGTAAGTTAAACCTAATGATTCTACAAAGGTTTTAGCGAAGCTTTCCCAATCAAATGTTGGGTAAGCCGATAAGTGCGCATTAAAGTTGCCCACAGCACCATTGATTTTTCCTAAAATTTCGTTATTAATCAGCTGTTTTTGCTGGCGTTGCAAACGGTACACCACATTGGCCAGCTCTTTACCCATCGTGGTTGGCGACGCTGTTTGACCATGCGTGCGTGAAAGCATAGGCTGGTCAGCAAGCTGATATGATAATTCGGTTAGGCGTACAATGAGGTTAGCTAAAAATGGCAGCATCACTGCATCACGCGCACTTTTTAGCATTAAACCGTGCGATAGATTATTGATATCTTCAGAAGTGCAGGCAAAGTGAATAAACTCACTGGCTTTTTTAATTTCTAGATTATGGTCAAACTTCTCTTTAAGCCAGTATTCTAGCGCTTTAACATCATGATTTGTACGCGCTTCAATGGCTTTAACTTGTGATGCATCAGTCTCGCTGAAATTAGTAATCGCCGCATCTAATTCTTGAATCGTATCTGCACTGAAGGGTGCAATCTCGGCTAAGTCTTTGGTCGCAGAAAGGGCTTTAAGCCATTCTACCTCTACCCATGCGCGATGTTTAATCAGTGCATATTCACTAAAGTAAGGGCGTAAAGCATCTAGTTTGGTTTGATAGCGGCCGTCAAGAGGTGACAGTGCGTTGAGGGTGGTCAGCGACATAAAAGCTCAAATAGCGAATTAATAAAACGCTATTTTACCTTAAAAGATGGATTAGCATTAAGGCCTGATATATTCACATTGACCTTGCTGACAGATTGGAATAAACTCCCAAATTGGGAGAAAAAATAATGCGTGTGATTGCAAAAAGTACGTTAGTTAAATTTTGGAATCAACCAGAATGTAATGATGCAAAAGGTGCTTTGCAAAGCTGGTATGACGAAGCTCTGAAAGCTGACTGGAAGACACCACAAGAAATAAAGGAGCATTACAGAAGCGCGAGTATTTGTGGCAATAATAGGGTTGTATTTAATATTGCCGGCAACAAATATCGCTTAGTAGTAGAAATGCAATACCAAGCAGGCATTGTATGGGTGAAGTTTATTGGTACTCATGCGCAGTATGACAAAATTAACGTGGAGAACGTCAATGAATATTAAACCAATTAGAAATGATGAAGATTTACGCGAAGCATTTGGGCGTCTTGAGCTTGTGTATCAAGCCCTAGAGGGCACCACTGAAGCTGACGAGATGGAAATTCTTGTCACGCTGATTGAGTCTTATGAGAATAAACACTACCCAATTAGCGCAGCAGATTCGATTGAAGCGATTAAATTTAGAATGGAACAGCAAGGCCTTACTCAAAAAGACCTTGAGCCTTTCATTGGCTCTAGTGGACGCGTTTCAGAGATATTAAGCCGTAAGCGTGGCCTTAGTTTAGCGATGGTCAAACGACTGCATGAAGGTTTGCAAATTCCTTATGAAAGTCTTTTATCTGCGGCATAAGTTTTTTGTAGGGTGCATTAGCAAAGCCTAATGCGCCGAATAAAGATTTGCATACGGCTGGTTATAACCCGCCCTACGCTTGCTAACTATATTAAATAATTAGCTGTTGATATTTACTTATAAATTTAATAGTAGAGCTTAAAGATGAAGCTATTAACAGCTGTGATACTTCTAATTATAGGTATTTTATTTTTAGATAAATATGTCTTTGCAAATAAGTTCCAAGTAAAAATATCTATGCCAAATTGCCAGCCAAGCGACATTATTTACTCTTGGCAAGAAAGATTAAACTCAAAAGAGTTTTGGATTACACAAAATGTGGTTTTTGAAAAGTCTATTGCACAATATGAATTATCAAATGAAATATCTTGGTGTAATAATATTAAAGATTTACCTGAGAAAATGAATTGCAAGTTACGCGCTAAAAATTTGTTTATATCAACACTAAATTGCAAAAAGCATACTCAAATAATGTGCAGGCAATATGGTGGAAATTGTTAGATCAAGATGGTGCGAGGCCACAAAGAAAGATGCTTGTAACCCCTCACATACTTACGCTACTAACATATCTACAAAGGTATTTACCGAGGTCGCTTCGAGTTTCGCTTGGTCTAAACATAGAGCAAGAATATCTGCTTGTTTTTTAGCATCAAACTTACGAGCTAGATTCACTTGGAATTTTTTCACGAGTTCTGGGATGCCTTCGCCACGACGACGGCGATGGCCGATCGGGTATTCGACTGCAATATTGTCTGATGTGGTGCCATCTTTGAAGAATACTTGAATCGCGTTTGCAATAGAGCGTTTTTCTGGGTCATGGTAATCAGTTGTATATTGTGATTTTTCTATACACGTCATTTTGGCGCGAATAGCATCAATCCTTGGGTCGGCTGCAGCTGCATCTTCGTAATCAAGTGCTACTAAGTTGCCTTTAAGCAAGCC
>JACMNP010000011.1 GCA_014378495.1 Methylotenera sp.
AATTTTTGAAAGTAATTATGGACAAACCAACGACCTCTGCAAAAAAAGCCCAAACGCTCGCTGAAGCGCTACCATACATCAAACGTTTTTTTGATAAGACCATCGTCATTAAGTATGGTGGCAATGCCATGACCGACGAGCATTTAAAGCAATGTTTCGCACAAGATGTAGTGCTACTTAAATTAGTCGGCATGAACCCTGTAGTAGTGCATGGTGGTGGACCCCAAATTAACGAAATGCTGGATAAACTCGGTAAAAAAGGTGAGTTCATTCAAGGCATGCGCGTGACGGATGCTGAAACCATGGATGTCGTGGAGATGGTGCTAGGCGGGCAAGTGAATAAAGAAATTGTCAATCTTATCAATCGTCACGGCGGCAAAGCAGTTGGTTTGACTGGCCAAGATGGTAATTTCATTCATGCTCATAAGCTGTTGATGGAAGATATGAACGACCCAACCAAAATGATAGATATTGGTCAAGTTGGTGAAATTAGTGCTATTGACCCTAGTATCATCAACTTTTTAGATAGTGGTGACTTTATTCCAGTAGTCGCGCCTATCGGCGTGGGTGAAGACGGTGAAACCTACAATATTAATGCCGATGTAGTTGCAGGTAAGTTAGCTGAGATCCTAGGTGCAGAAAAATTGATTCTTCTTACCAATACGCCAGGCGTACTGGATAAAAATGGTACGCTTTTGACAGGATTAACGCCAAAACAAATTGATGATTTAGTGGCTGATGGAACGCTTTCAGGTGGTATGCTGCCAAAAATCAGCTCAGCTTTAGATGCAGCCCGTAGCGGTGTTAAGTCTGTGCACATTATTGATGGTCGTGTAGAGCATGCCCTGTTACTTGAAGTATTAACAGATGAAGGTGTTGGTACATTAATCAAGGCGAAATAATGTGTCTCTAAGTCATTTAGCACTCAAGCGCTCTTCAAGAGTTTGGATTTTTGATTTAGACGATACTTTACACAACGCCTCTGCGCACATCTTTCCCGTGATGAATCGCGCCATGACGCAGTACATCATGGATACTTTAGATTTAGACGAACCAACTGCCTTCAAATTACGTCAGCATTACTGGCGTATCTACGGCGCAACGCTCAAAGGGCTGATGCGCCATCACGGCACTGACCCTTACCATTTTTTGCTTGAAACACATCGTTTGATGAATCTCCCAGAAATGGTGATTGCCGTTAAGCGTATGCGGCACATGCTGCAAAGCCTTTCAGGACGCAAAGTAGTATTTACTAACGCACCACGCGACTATGCATTGCGTGTGCTAGAAATCATGGGCATTACCGATTGTTTTGAGTTGGTATTTAGCGTGGAATCTACCAAGTTTCATGCAAAACCATCAGTACGTGGTTTTCAAATGCTACTTAAATCAATCAAAGCAGAAGCTAGCGATTGCATCATGCTAGAAGACAACTTACCAGCTTTAATGACCGCAAAACGGCTAGGCATGAAAACCATTTGGGTCACCAAACAATTACAAAAACCAAACTTTGTCGACTATCGATTATCCACGGTGTTAGCACTCACTCACATTAGGCTATAATCTGCAAAAATCGAGTATTAAACTAAATTTTTAAAATTAAGTTTTTAATATGATAAAAAATAATATTTGCTAAAAATAATAGAAGGAAAATAAAAATGGCAGGCGAACGCAAACAACAAATTTTAGAAACACTGGCAAAAATGCTCGAATCACCGAAACGAGAAAAAATTACTACCGCTTCACTAGCAGCCAAACTAGAAGTGAGCGAAGCAGCACTTTACCGCCACTTTGCAAACAAAGCACAAATGTTTGAAGGTTTAATTGAATTCATTGAAAGCACGATTTTTGGTTTAATTAATAAAATCAGTGCAGAAGAAACCGATGGATTAAGGCAAGTACAGCGCATTATTACGATGTTGCTTGTATTCGCTGAGAAAAACCCTGGTATGACCCGCGTGTTAATCGGCGATGCTTTAGTCAATGAAGATGAAAAATTACAGCTGCGTATTAACCAGTTATATGACCGTATCGAAGTGACGCTTAAACAAAGTTTGCGTATTGCAGAAGCACAGACAGAAAATAAAGGCGATGCTGAAGCACTGGCGAATATGATGATTTGCTATGTCATTGGTCGCTGGAATCAATTTGCCAAGAGTGGATTTAAGCGTAAACCAACAGAATTTGTGCAGCAACAGCTAGGCTTATTTAGACTGTAAAATCTATTTAAAAATGCGTTTTCAAGGCAAAATTATTAAATGGCATGACGATAAAGGTTTTGGATTCGTCCGTGCCAATGGAGAGAGTAAAAACATTTTTTTACACATTTCAGATATCCATAAACTTAATCAGAGACCTGACGTCAATGACCTGCTCACCTATGATCTCATTAAAGATGAACATGGGCGTTTTCGTGCTGTAAATGTTAGTTATTTACAGAGCGAAAAAAAAGTTAAAGACTCGGTTAAACCGACTTCATTTAGCTCTATTTTTATCACTTTCATATTTTTCTTTACGGTTTTTATCATCGAACGAAGTGCAATGGGATATTTACCGCATGTATTCCCGTATGTATTTATAGGTATCAATCTAATTACGTTTTTTTATTATTACCATGATAAAAATTCAGCGCTAAAAAATAATTGGCGAACACCAGAATCTACACTCCACTGGCTAAGTCTTTTTGGAGGTTGGGCGGGCGCTTATATCGCACAAAACTTATTTAAACATAAATATAAAAAAGACTCGTTCATGACTATTTATAAATTAATAGTTTTATTGGATTGTGCAGTAACGATTTTATATTCTGTGCCAAAGCTATTAAAAACATTGGGTTATTATTTGATAGCCTAATGTTTTAAAATACTAACTCCATAAAAAAAGAAAAGCTGGTACCAGCTTTTCTTTTTTCAATATTGCTAATTATTTAAGCGTAATTAGTGATGATCATGTCCTTTGTCATGACCACCCCTGTCATCGTCACCTCGGTCATGTCCACCCCCATTTCGGCCTGGACCGCCGTTTTGATGATTATCGGATCTGTTATCTCGATGGTCATTGGGTCGGTTATCATTTCTATTACCGAGTCTATTATCATAATGCGCTTGTGGGCCGCCGTGTTTGTCCCAATAATCGCGGTCGTAGCGTCTGCCATCGTCACCACGTTGACGATATTCTTGGTATCTTGGAGCGTAAACATTTTGGTACCAAGTATCTTGTACAAAATAAACTGGTCTGCCACATGCGTTATACCTACCGCAATATGAGGCCCAACGTTTAGCATGGCCTGGCGGCACACGTAAATAAATAGGCTCCGCATATTGATAAGCAGGCTCTACGTGAATCACTCTAGGTTGCTCATAAAGCACTTGTGGTCTCGGGTAATAGTCACCAATGTCTATTTGACCAAAAAATCCTGGTTGCCCAATGCTCACTGATACTCCTACATCTGCCTGTGCTGTAGTTACGCCAAAACTTGCAACTGCAAGCAACACAGTTAATGCAATAAAATGTTTTTTCATCTCTAGACCTCTTTTTATATTCAAATTTTGTATGGCTACAAAATAATGTTCACTACTTCTTGGCTCAAAATAGCAAGAATACAAACATTGTAGAGATATAACGACTGAGTGCCTGTCAGGATGACGCGGAAACCCCTGTAGGATAGGTCTTACAAGGTAAATAGATGTAAAGATTTACTGTATGTATATTTGCTACAAAACTTGCTTAACGGCTTGCAGCCTTGCTTCAAAGATAGCTGTTTTGATTTTTTCAGGTGCGTTGTATTGTTTTGCGATGATTCCAGCATCTATACTTAATGCAGCTTTTAATACTTTTTGCATTAAATCTGCAGCGGGAGTTTCGCAATCCTCCAAGCCTGTTCTGCCACGCGAATCTGCCTCGCAAGCTTTAAGAAAATCTTTAAACCTTGCTGGCTGGCGAACTGCGTCTAGTTCCATCAAAAATGCTAACAAAGTATCTGGTCGCATTTGGCTGGATTGGTGTAGTTTTCCATGAAACTTTGCCACAATTTGTGCAAGTTCTTTGCAATCATTAGGTACACGTAAGCGCTTACTTACTTCTTTGAGCAAGCTTAAGCTACGCACTTCATGACCAATGTGTCGCGGCAACATTTCTTTAGGCGTTGTTCCTTTACCTAGGTCGTGCATCAACGCAGCAAAACGAATAGGTAAACTAAAATTTTGTTGAGCTGCGTAATCAATCACCATCATCACATGTATACCAGTATCAATTTCTGGATGATGTTGTGCTGGTTGTGGCACGCCCCATAGAGCATCCAACTCAGGCAATATTTTTTTGAGGGCACCGCACTCGCGTAGCACATCAAACATGCGTGAAGGCTTAGTTTCCATTAACCCTTTTGCTAGTTCCTGCCATACTCGCTCGGCGACTAAAGCATCCACCTCGCCTGCGGCAACCATGCCTTGCATTAAGAGAATGGTTTCTGGCGCCACGTTGAAGTCAGTAAATCTTGCGGCAAATCGTGCAGCCCGTAAGATGCGTACAGGATCTTCTGCAAAAGCATCACTTACATGGCGTAGCGTTTTAGATTGAATATCGGCTAAACCTTTAAATGGGTCTATTAACTGGCCATTCTCAGCCTTGGCAATGGCATTAATCGTTAAATCACGTCTGGCTAAGTCTTCTACTAATGTTACATCGGGTGAGGCATGGACCACAAAGCCTTTATAACCAAGCCCAGTTTTTCGCTCAGTGCGGGCAAGTGCATATTCTTGATGGGTTTTAGGGTGCAAAAAAACTGGGAAGTCTTTACCGACTGGCTTGAAACCTGCCACTTCCATCGCTTCAGGCGTACTACCTACCACAACATAATCTTGATCTTTTACTGCTAAACCCAGCAACTCATCACGTACTGCACCGCCAACAATATATGTTTGCATTGATTGCAAGCTCATCGTTATATCTAGCGACTATACTTATCTTGCGGCAGAACTACGGAAACGGTCATAAGCGCCACGTGGCGTTTGATCTACTAAGTACTCTGGGATGATGGCTTCTAGCGCGGTTGGCGTTATACCAAAGATACTAGGAAAAGGCGCTGCGCTTACACTATCAACTTCCATAGAGCGGACATTATCACGTGACATCAGTTTAATTGGTAACAACTCCATCATAAAAGCCTGTGCGTAAGAAAGCTTATCGCTTAAACCGATAATTGGCCGTTTAATGTGTAGCGTATTCATCACTGTTTGAATCAGACCACGGAATGTGTACACAGTTGGCCCTGCCAACTCATAGCTATCGCCATAGGTGTCCGTATTTTCCAAGCTAGCTACAAAACAACTGGCGACATCCTCTACCCAAACTGGTTGGAATTTTGCATTAGGCTTTGCCAACATAATGGCAGGCATAATCTTAATAAGTGTGGCAAAAAGATTAACAAAACTATCATCACGGCCAAAAATAATTGATGGCTTGAAGATTGTGATGTTTAATTTATCTTGCAACGCTGATACTGAAGCTTCACCTGCCGCTTTAGAGCGTAAATACTGGCTAGGCGCATCTTTATCAGCACCTAAACTACTCATATGAATCAAACGCTTAATATTTAAATCGGCACATATTTTTGCTACTTGTGCGGGCAACTGATGATGCATGGTATTAAAGCTTAAACGGTGGCTTTGGTGCAAAATACCAATCAAGTTAATAACGGCGTCTGTGCCTCTAAGCGCTGTATTCAAAGCTTGGTAATCCAGAATATTACATTCTTCCACTTGCACGTTTGGTAGCAAAAATAGATGTTTAGCTGCATCACGACGGCGCGTGAGGACTTTTACTTGATAGCCCGCAGCATCGAGCTTTGCCACTATAGCGCTACCTACAAAACCAGAGCCACCTAATACACATACTTCTTTTAATTGCATGTTGAATCCTAATATTTCGTTTGTACTTTAATTGTTGAATTTTTAAAATCTTAATGTTTAAAATTATACTGATTTAATGAGTAAAATCAGTATATTGCGTTTATTCGCTGTCTGAATCGATCACTTCTGGCTCACCACTGCCTGGAATAACACCTAAGCGTGACTTTAGCGTTTGCATAGTAGTACCCAAGCGCGGCGCATAAATGTGGGCATTAGCCATTACTTTTTGCACGTAGTTTCTAGTTTCACTAAATGGAATACTCTCAATATAAATCGCCGCTTCCAGCGGCTCACTATCTACCCATCGTTTTGCGCGGCTAGGGCCAGCGTTATAAGCCGCGGTTGCCATGACAGCCTGTCCACCCATTAAATCTAAAGTATGGCGCATATAGTACGTGCCAATTTGTATGTTGGTACTTAAATCGTGAATCATATCATTTTGGTAGCCATCTAAACCCATGCGTTTTGCTGCCCATTTAGCAGTAGCAGGCATTAATTGCATTAGCCCAGCAGCACCAACACCAGATTTTGCGTAATGCATAAAGCGGCTTTCTTGTCGCGTTAATCCATAGACCCAAGCCTCATCTAAGTGTTCATCACTGGCTGATGAACGTATTAAATCTCGATACGGCGTAGGATAGCGCAAATTAAAATTATGCATCTGTTTGGTATTATCTGCAGTGATAATCGCAATGTCATACCATTTTTGTCGCAATGCATATTCTGCAGCAGCTAATAATTTTTTATCATCGTAATTACGCGTCGCCCATACCCACTCAGCTTTTGCCTCCCAGCGCATATCTAACCGTTGCAGCTCAACAGCACGCTTAATGGCCGGCTCGCTGGCTATTGCCATCACTTCAATATCACTAGCGATATAATCTTCCGTTGGATTACTCATCAAACTTTCTAACTCATCAGCCGCCAGCCAACCATAATAATGGCGCTCTTTAGCAAGCTGAATTAAAATTGCATTAGCTTCTAGCATTTGCGCTGGGTCGTTAACCCCCTGTTCTTTTAGCGCACGTGCTTTCCAATACCGCCATGCACCTTCTTCATGTTGTTTCGGTTGCATTATTGCAATGGCATTTTGCACTGCAAGCCAATCTTTTGCACGTAAAGCAGCCCGTACTTGCCATGCTAATTGTTCTTTATCTAAAGTAACATCTTTAGCTAAGGCATAATAATCTAAAGCTTTCGGATCATGTCCGCGAGCGGCATGATAGGCTATACGCCCCCAAGCAAAAGCGCGATTATCGGCATCAAATAAATTTTGTACTTTGCTATAACTAGTGACGGCAACATCTAGCTTTGTGCGTGCTAAACGGTCAACAGCATACAAATTAACTTCTGCGCCAAAACGCGTTTTAAATGAAACAGTCTTTTTATCTAAAATGAGTTGTGGGGTTTGATAAGCACGGTCAAGCAGTTTTAAACTGGCTGCATCAATGCTTGGAACACGTGCCGTGATCGTTTTAGCCAAACTTAGCTTACCATCTTGTAATGCTAATCTAAACCTAGCCCAAATATCATCAGTAGTTAGCGCACCAGTTTTTTGCAGCACATCAAACAATTGATTACAATTGCTAGGTAAATCAGCGGTCGTGAACCATAATATTTTTGCTTGTGTGGCTACATTGGTATTGAATAATTGGGCATTGCCGAGCTGCAGTTGACCGAACAAGGCATAACATTGCACGGCAATATCTTCACGCTTAAAGTTACCATATTGCTCAAAAAAAGTAGGCCAACTTTGCTGTTTTCCCAGTTTTTTTAACCATTCACCACGCAAACGGTCAGTGAAGGGCATGTCTTCATATTTGGCTAAAAAGCTGACTACTTCGGCATCTTCTACTTGATCTAATTTGAGTAACATCAGCCAATAATCTGCGTAAGGTGCTAGCGAGTATTGCTGAATATTAAGCTGGCTAGCATCTTCTGCTAATGCGATTTCATTTTTAGCGGCGTAAGAATCTCGCGCATGTTGAAATAGAGCGTCGTCGGACAAGGCCTTGGCCTGACTTGAAACTAGTGTTATTAACAAAACAAACAATAGGCGAATCATTAACACGGTACGCCCCTTTTAGAAATGAATAGCCAACTAATAGCGGTAGCTTTCATACTTGATATCTTCACTAACTAATTGATTCATTTAGAAATCCATTAAAATTTAATGAAAAAAAACTAGTAAATTGCTTTAGCTGCTAATTGATTAGCTAATGACAGAAACTCACTTGGCGCATCTTCCACTTTATCAAAGGTAGTATATTCCCAAGCAGATTCATCTTCCAATAACGCACGCAATAACTGGTTATTAAGTGCATGACCTGATTTGTAAGCATAAAAAGCGCCTAAAATTGGATGGCCCAACATGTATAGATCACCAATCGCATCTAATACTTTATGTTTGGCAAATTCATCGTCATAGCGTAAGCCATCGGTATTCAATACACGATATTCATCTAACACTATCGCATTATCTAGGCTACCACCTCGCGCCAAACCATTAGAACGCAAATATTCAACTTCGTGCATAAAGCCAAATGTACGCGCACGACTGATTTCTTTTATATATGAATCCGCAGCAAAATCAATTTTGACGTTATTGCCAGAATTCTCAAAGACAGGATGATTAAAATTGATTGTAAAATCAATCTTAAAGCCATGATATGGCTCAAAACGCACCCACTTATCGCCCTCAATCACCTCTACTGGTTTTTTAACACGTATAAACTTTTTAGCGGCAGATTGTTCAGCAATTCCTGCTTGTTGTAGCAAAAATACAAAGGGGCCTGAGCTACCATCCATAATCGGTATTTCAGAGGCATCGACATCAATATAAACATTGTCTATTCCTAAACCTGCTAGTGCAGACATAAGATGCTCAACTGTTGCAACGCGCGCGCCATTGGCCTCAAGTGCCGAACACATGCGCGTGTCATGCACGGCATGTGGTGTGGCCACAATTTCATTGGGCTGAGGCAGATCAACCCGTTTGAAAACAATACCAGTATCAGGTGCAGCCGGGCGCAGGGTAAGAGTAACCTTTTCGCCGTTGTGCAACCCAACGCCAGTGGCGCTTATCGCTTTTTTTAATGTACGTTGCTTTAACATTTGTCTATTTAAACCTTTGCTTACTTACAAACTAATATTCCAAAACCCGACATTCAGATTTCTTATATAAGTTACTAATCTATTGAATAATAACATATTTAAACTCCATCCTGAAACAGAGTCAGTAAATATCAACTGGCATGTAAACTCAGTTTAATAGCCCTTTCATATAGTAACTAGTCCGCTTGTTTACGTAAAAATGCGGGAATATCATACTCTTCAACACCCGACATTTTCATCGCCTCGACTTGCGCACGACGGCTATTTGAACCAAAAACTTGCGGCGCATCATCTTCAACCATACCGCCTACATACATTGGTTGGTTGGTGGTGCCATTACGAACGACTTCTTGTGTCATCACACGTAACTCTGGTTTTTGTTGACGACGTTGTGAACCAGTTAAGCCAGTGGCTACCATTGTCACACGCAAGCCATCGCCCATCGCTTCATCAAATACGTTACCTACAATCACAGTAGCATCGTCTGCAGTAAATGCTTTAATCGTATTCATCACATCATAGTATTCTTTCATTTTGAAAGAGCTAGAGGTCGTGATATTCACTAAAACGCCACGTGCATTCGCTAGGTTGACATCTTCCAGCAACGGGCTAGCCACTGCTTGCTCTGCCGCAATGCGTGCACGGTCTGGACCAGTAGCAATCGCTGAACCCATCATCGCCATACCCATTTCGCTCATTACTGTACGCACATCGGCAAAGTCAACATTCACTAAACCTGGGCAATTGATGATTTCTGCAATGCCTGAAACCGCGTTATGCAACACATCGTTAGCTGCTTTAAAAGCCTCTAAAAATGGCACATCTTCGCCAAGCACTTCCATCAATTTTTCGTTAGGAATCACAATCAAGGAATCCACATATTTTGATAACTCTTCTAGACCCTCTGTAGCGACTTTAGTGCGTTTACCTTCAAAAGAGAAAGGTTTAGTGACAACCGCCACTGTAAGAATGCCCATTTCTTTTGCTACTTGTGCAATCACTGGTGCAGCGCCAGTACCGGTACCACCGCCCATACCTGCCGTAATAAACAGCATATCTGCACCATCAATCAGTTCAGCAATCGCATCACGATCTTCTAATGCTGCATCGCGACCAATTTCAGGTTTAGCACCAGCACCTAAGCCTTTAGTCATGGCGATACCCATTTGCAATACTGTTTTTGCCTGGCTCTTTTTAAGCGCCTGCATGTCAGTATTAGCGCAAATAAACTCTACACCCCCAACGTTTTTTTCTATCATGTGTGCAACAGCATTGCCGCCGCAACCGCCTACCCCAATCACCTTGATAACGGCTTCTTGAGAACTTTTTTCCATAATTTCAAACATCTGATTGTCTCCTCTTTTTAACTTACACAATTGCTAATTTACTTCTGCCTGACTGCCTAATTGAATGCTTTACTACTAAAAATTACCTTGAAACCAACTCTTCATTTTGTCCAACATCCGGCCAAATGAGCTGGATTCCATTTGTCCACTTAAATGTCTTTCTAATTGCTGCTTACCCATTAATACCAAACCCACACCAGTGGCGTAACGCGGATTACTCACCACTTCAGACAAACCACCTACATAGCGTGGCATGCCTAAACGTACTGGCATGTGGAATATCTCCTCACCTAACTCAACCATGCCTTTCATCATGGCTGAGCCGCCTGTAATCACGATGCCAGAAGCAATCATCTCTTCCATGCCGCTACGACGTAATTCATTGAGCACCAGCTCATATAATTCAACTACGCGTGGCTCTAATACTTCAGCCAAAGTCTGTACTGATAGTTGGCGTGGCTCGCGACCATCAACACCCGGCACTTCAACAATTTCGCGCGCATCTGCCAACTGGCGCAGTGCGCAACCATGTTTGATTTTGATATCTTCAGCAGATTGCGTTGGCGTTCTGAATGCCACCGCAACGTCGTTGGTCATTTGATCACCTGCGATTGGTACTACAGCTGTATGACGAATCGCACCTTGTTTAAACACGGCGATATCAGTAGTACCACCGCCGATGTCTACCAAACAAACGCCCAACTCTTTTTCATCTTCTGTTAATACTGCTAAACTCGAAGCAAGCGGCTGCAGAATCAGATCACTCACTTCAATGCCGCAGCGCTTGATGCACTTCACAATATTTTGTGCGGCAGCCACTGCACCCGTGACAATATGTACTTTTACTTCTAGCTTCATACCACTCATACCAAGCGGTTCGCGCACGTCTTCTTGGCCATCAATGATGAATTCCTGAGTAAGGATATGCAATATTTGCTGATCTGCCGGCAAGGCAATCGCACGCGCGGTTTCAATCACACGGTCTACATCCATTTGCGAGACTTCCGCATCTTTAATCTTCACCATCCCGTGCGAATTCAAGCTCTTGATATGGCTACCAGCGATGCCGGTATACACATTGTTGATTTTGCAATCCGCCATCAGCTCGGCTTCTTCCAAAGCGCGTTGTATCGACTGCATAGTTGATTCAATATTAATCACCACGCCTTTTTTCAAGCCGCGTGAAATATGCTGCCCCAGCCCGATTACTTTTAAAGTACCTTCGGGTTGTAGTTCAGCAACAATCGCAACAATCTTTGATGTGCCAATGTCCAGACCTACAATTAAATTTTTATCGTCTTTTACTCTACTCATCACATATCCCTTCCGTGTTAACTCACGGCCCCTGTCTGTTTTTTAATCGCGTTGTTTAAATTGATGACTTCAACTGGCTTACGTATTGCGAATCCGTTTGGATAGCGCAAGTCTGCATAAGTAATTTTTTTATTCAAAGCTGCCAGCGTATTGGTGTAAACATTGGCAAACTTAGCTAATCTCGCATTCATTTCGACCCGTCCAAGCTCAATCACAAGGCCGTTTGTCGTGGTAATTTGCCATGCTCGTCTTGGTGTCAGCATTAAGTTTGCTATTTGCAAATTAGCTACTGCTAGCTCTTTACCAAACTCCCCATATTGCGAAGCTACTTCTATCACGCCATCTCCAGGACCATAAAATACGGGTAAATCACTATTACCTGATGCTGCGTGGAACAACTCACCATGTGTATCTACCAAGGCAATACTGCCCCACCTTGCCAACGCCTGATGTTCCTCTATCGACACTTCTAATTTATCAGGCCAGCGACGGCGTAAACTCACTTTGCGTGCCCATGGTAGTTTTTCAAAAGCATCACGCGCTTTAATCAAATCCAGCGTAAAAAAATTACCTTTCAAATGTTTAGCGACAATCAGCTTAATCTGGTCACGGTTTACATGACTTAGCTCGCCTTCGATTTTGACTTCACGTAATGGAAATATAGGCAAATGCACCACGGCATATAAAGCCGCATACAGCATCACCACCACACTCAAGGCAAACAAGAGGTTGGCAGTCATATTCAGTAAGGTAGGCTTATCCCACATCTGCCGTATCCAAAATTTGTATCACCAATGCTTCAAAACTAATACCTTCGGCTTTCGCTGCCATGGGCACTAGGCTATGGTCTGTCATACCTGGGCTGGTATTCACTTCTAAAAAGTAATGCTTGCCTGATTCATCCATCAAGAAATCCACACGGCCCCAACCCTTGCAACCAATCGCTCTAAATGCGACTAATGCCTCTTGCTGAATCTGCGCTTCTTTTTCTGCACTTAAACCGCATGGGCACAAATACTCTGTGTCATCGCGTAGATATTTTGCTTCATAATCATAAAATTCATTTTTCGGCACAATGCGGATAATGGGCAGCGCTTTCAAGCCATTTTCTTTATCTGTAATAATGCCAACCGTATACTCACCGCCACCCACATAAGCCTCAGCAATCACTAGTGGATCAGCTTCAGCAGCCAATTCATAAGCGGCTTTCAGCCCACCAGATTCTTTTACCTTGGTAATCCCAAGACTAGAACCTTCATTGGCTGGTTTCACAAACAACGGCAAACCTAACTTTTTCTCTATCGCAGCAAAATCACTATCGGCTACAACCAACTCAAAATCTGGAGTAACGACATTGGTCGCACGCCACAATAGCTTGGTACGCCATTTATCCATTCCAATCGCCGACGCCATCACGCCACTACCGGTATAAGGAATCTGCAACATTTCCAGCGCGCCCTGTATGCAACCATCTTCACCAAAACGACCGTGCAAATTAATGAATACACAGTCAAAACTTTCCAAGTCGTGCAATGGCTTTTCACGGGGATCGAACGCCTGTGCATCAACACCCTGCGCTAGCAAAGCAGCTAAAACTGCACCGCCGCTTTTTAGCGATATTTCACGTTCACCAGAATTACCGCCCATCAGTACAGCGACTTTTCCAAAATCTTGATTCAATTTTTTATTAAGACTCATACTCGCCAATCACTTTCACTTCTTGTTGCAGCGCTACACCCTGTTGCTCTAATACTGTTTCGCGCATGTGTTTAATCAATAATTCAATATCTAGCGCATTAGAGCCGCCAATGTTAACTATAAAATTAGCGTGCTTTTCAGACACTTGCGCACCGCCAATAATGTAACCTTTTAGGCCACTGGCTTCTATCAATCTAGCTGCATAATCATCGGGCGGATTTCTAAAGGTTGACCCTGCACTCGGTAAATTAAGCGGTTGAGAAGCTAAACGTTGCGCTAGTAAATTTTTGATTTTTTGAGCAGATTCATGCGCGTCACCTGTTTTAAGATTTAACCAAGCACCAATAAACCATTCATCTGCTACTGGCATGTCTACATGTCGATAGCTGGCAATAAAATCTGTTGCGTCACGTGTATTCAATTCACCAAGTCGGTTAATCGTAGTTACCTGATGCACTACATTCCAAGTTTCAGTGCCATAACAACCTGCATTCATGGCAAGTGCCCCACCTAACGTACCTGGGATTCCTGCAAAAAACTCTGCGCCTTGCTTAGCTTCTTTCGCAGAGAATTTAGCTAACTTTGCACAAGTAACCCCAGCTTCGGCATAGACATAATCACCATCTAACCTTAAATCTGTTAACACGTTATGCATCAAAATGACCGTGCCACGCACGCCGCCATCACGCACTAACAAATTAGAACCTAAGCCAATAAAATATAATGGCTCAGCAATATCCAAATTTTGCAAAAATAAGCATAAGTCATCCAACCCGGCTGGAATATAAAGCTGGTCAGCCTTACCGCCTACCCGCCAGCTGGTATAGCGCGTTAAAGGCTCATTTAACAGCAGTTTTCCAGCGACAGTTTGTATATGTTTAACCATCAATTTAACTGCGCTCCTTCGGATAGTGATTTAGTCTTCGCAGCGACTTGCCCTATTGATCCTGCGCCCATTACGATCACTACATCATTAGGTTGTACTACATCTAAAATGGCTTGCGGTAGCTCATCAGTCGTTTCAACAAACAATGGTTCGACCTTGCCAGCTACGCGAATCGAACGAATCAATGAGCGTGTGTCTGCCGCCACAATCGGCGCTTCTCCAGCCGAATAAACTTCAGTCAGCAATACCGCATCTGCGCCTGATAACACACGAACAAAATCCTCAAAGCAGTCACGTGTACGTGTATAGCGATGTGGCTGAAATGCCATTACCAATCTGCGATTTGGAAAGGCTGCACGAGCTGCAGCAATCACTGCCTGCATCTCAACTGGGTGGTGTCCATAATCATCTATTAATGTAAAAGTGCTATTAGAAGTACCATTTAAAGGTTTAGTAGCCACCTCGCCATAACGCTCGAATCTGCGACCAACCCCCTTAAACTCTTTCAGTGCTTTGATAATTGCTGCATCCGGCACGTTTAGCTCGCTGGCAATCGCAATCGCAGCGAGCGCATTCAATACATAGTGATTACCTGGTAGATTCAACGTGACATCAAACTCAGTCGTCACACCGTTGATACGCTCTACAGTGAAATGCATTTTTCCATCATCCGCACGTACATTTTTTGCGCGGATACGTGCATCTTCAGAGAAACCATAGGTCATGACTGGCTTAGTGACACGCGGTAAAATCTCTCGAATATTGGCGTCGTCAATACACACTACCGCCATACCCCAAAATGGTAGTTGCTGTAAAAATTCTACAAACGCGCTTTTGAGCTTTTCAAAATTATGTTCGTAGGTATCCATGTGGTCTTGGTCGATATTCGTCACTACTGCCATCACTGGCGTAAGGTGTAAAAATGAAGCATCTGACTCATCTGCTTCAGCCACAATGTATTCACCTGTACCTAACTTAGCATTGGCATTGGCAGCTTCAAGTTTTCCACCGATAACAAAAGTCGGGTCCATCCCAGCTTCAGCCAAAATACTGGCAATCAAGCTAGTTGTCGTCGTTTTTCCATGAGTGCCTGCAACGGCAATACCTTGTCTAAAACGCATTAATTCAGCCAACATCAGCGCACGCGGTACGACAGGAATTTTTTTAGTACGTGCAGCAATCACTTCAGGGTTCTCTTCATTCACTGCACTGGAAACCACCACCACATCAGCGTCACCTAGATTTTCAGTTGCATGACCCTGATAAACTTTCGCACCGAAACCACTTAAACGCTTGGTAGTGTCATTAATCGCTAAATCTGAGCCTGTCACAGTAAAGTTTAAATTGATGAGCACTTCAGCAATGCCACTCATACCAGAGCCACCAATGCCGACAAAATGTATATTTTTAACTTTATGTTTCATAGCGCTAACTCCAGACATATATTCGCTACGGTCGCCGTTGCTTCTGGCTTACCTAAGGCACGCGCTTTAATCGCCATGGCTAAGCATTGTTTACGTGTTAAGTTTTGCAATAAAGTCACCACTTTTGCTACAGTAAATTCTGGTTGCGGTATCAATATTGCCGCACCAGCCTCTGATAAATAATGCGCATTTGATGTTTGGTGATCATCAACTGCATGTGGAAATGGTACCAACACACTCGCGACACCTGCGGCTGAAACTTCCGCAATGGTGAGTGCGCCTGAACGACAAATCACGATATCTGCCCAGCTATACATAGCCGCCATATCTTGAATAAATGCTTTTGTATCGGCACTTACACCAGCTACCTGATAGTTAGCTTGTAAAGCAGTAATATGCTTTTCACCCGCTTGATGCACTACTAGTGGTCGGCTCTCGGGCGCTATTTCTGCCAATGCTTTTGGCAATACATCATTCAAGGCTTGTGCACCTAAGCTTCCACCAACAACCAATAAACGTAATTGCCCTGTATGGTCCTCCAGCCTAGCCACTGGCGACACGATTTCTGTGATGTCAGCACGCACTGGATTACCGACTAACAGGGCTTTGCTACCAAATGCTGCAGGAAATGCAGTCAATACTCTTTTAGCAAAGTGCGCCAACGTCTTATTCGTTAACCCTGCTACGGAGTTTTGTTCATGAATCACTAATGGTTTACGTGATATCCAAGCCATTAAACCACCAGGAAACGCAGCAAACCCGCCCATGCCCAAGACAAGATTAGGCTGAAATTTGGCAATTGCTTTATACGATTGCACCAGAGCGATACTCAACTTAACAGGCAACAACACCCAGCCCAATAAACCTTTGCCACGTACACCGCGCATGGTAATCATGGCTTTTTGGTAATCTTTAGAAGCAATCAAGCGATTTTCCATACCACCTTCTGTGCATAGCCAAACGATGTTCCAACCTTTTGCTTTTAAATAATCAGCGACAGCCATGGCTGGATATACATGTCCACCTGTGCCGCCTGCCATCACCATTAAGGTTTTATTCATGTGGGCAATCCTTTTTGCAGTCTGCGATTCTCAAAATCAATTCTGAGTACAATCGCCATTGCAATACAATTCGCTAAAATGCCGCTACCGCCAAATGACAACAAGGGTAAAGTAAGCCCTTTAGTGGGCAAAACACCCATATTTACACCCATGTTGATGATGCCTTGTACGCCCATCCAAACACCCAAACCTTGCGCTAATAAAGCAGCAAAGTAACGCTCATTAGCGATTGATTCTTTGCCGATACCGAAAGATCGAATCACTATCCAAGAAAATAAACCGATTACAGCAAGCACACCCACGAACCCGAGCTCTTCTGCAATTACTGCTAATAAAAAGTCAGTATGGGCTTCAGGCAAATAAAGTAATTTTTCTACACTAGCGCCTAAGCCTACGCCAAACCATTCACCACGGCCAAAGGCAATGAGTGCGTGTGATAACTGATAGCCTTTGCCATATGGATCAGCCCAAGGGTCCATAAAGCCAATCACACGCTCAAGGCGATATGGCGAACTCCAAATTAATAAGACAAAACCTACGACCAACAAGGCTAATAAGCCTGCAAAAATACGACCATTGATACCACCTAGCCATAAAATTGAAATTGAAATTGCAGCAATCACTGCAAAAGCACCGAAATCTGGCTCACGTAATAACAAACCGCCCACCACTAGCATCACCATGAGCATAGGGAAAAAGCCATGTCTGAAGCTATCCATGACGGCCGCTTTACGTACGGTGTAATCTGCCACATACATCGCTGCAAATAGCTTCATAAATTCAGAGGGTTGCGGGTTAATCACAAACAACCTTAACCAGCGGCGACTACCACCAGCCTTAAGACCAATGCCAGGAATAAGCACTAGCACTAACAGTGCCAATCCAACTAAGAACAAATAAGGTGCCATTTTTTGCCACCAAGCGATTGGCACATTGAAAGCCATAAAAGCCGCAATCACACTCACGACCATAAATATGGCTTGATGCACTAAGTAATAACTACTATTGTGGCCCACGCCTTTATCAGCTTCTGCAATTGCAATAGATGCTGAATAAACCATGACCAAACCTATGCCCAACAAGCACAACACTACCCAGAGCAGACCTTGGTCGTAGGTAGGAGAATTGATGCGCTCACGATTTAGCATGGCAGTAATCATGCGAATTCCTCCAAACGCTTGACTGCGTTGACGAAAATCTCGGCTCTATGCACATAATTTTTGAACATATCAAAGCTTGCACAAGCGGGTGACAACAATACGGCGTCACCAGTTTGGGCAATTTTCTTAGCAATATTGATGGCTTCTGGCAAATCTATCGCCTGGTACAAAGGTATATTTGTTTTTAATAAAACCGCTTCAATTAAAGGCGCATCGCGACCGATTAGCACTACTGCACGCGCATTCTCAGCGACCGCGCCACTGAGTGGCGTAAAGTCCTGACCCTTACCATCACCCCCTGCAATTAAAACAACTTTTTGTGGGTGACCATTTTTAAACATCCCATTTAACGCCGCACAAGTAGCGCCGACATTAGTGCCTTTTGAGTCATCGTAATAATCAACATCATCAATATTGGCCACCCATTCCACGCGGTGTGGCAAGCCTTTAAAGTTGTAAAGTGTTTGGATGATAGGTGCGTAATCAATATCTATGCCACGACAAAGTGCAACCGCAGCTAGCGCATTGGCTGCGTTATGCAAGCCCACTATTTTGAGATCTTGCAGATTAATGAGCTCTTTTTCACCATCAACCAACCAAGTTTCACCGTCCAGTTCTTTTAAACCAAAATCACCGCCATCTGACAATCCAAACGTGATTTGCGCTAATTTCGGACGCGCCATGAGCATGCTCCACGCGTCATCTCTATTAAGCACTTGCAATGTTGCATTGTAAAAAATCCGCGCTTTTGCAATCGCATAATCTTGAAAGCTCGCATATCTGTCCATATGGTCTTCAGATAAATTCAGCATCGTCGCAGCGTCAATTTTTAAAGTATGCGTAGTTTCAAGCTGAAAGCTTGAAAGCTCGAGCACATAGACATCAGGCGTTTGCATACTTAGGGCATCTAGCACTGGCAAACCAATATTGCCTGCCACTATCGTTTTTAAACCTGCCGCTTTGCACATTTCACCTACTAGCGTCGTTACGGTTGTTTTGCCATTAGCACCTGTAATCGCAATGACTTTGGCAGTTGCTGGACGATATTGTGCAAACAATTCAACATCGCCAATCACGCTAACCCCACGTGCGATTGCTGCTTGAATTTCAGGCTCACTCAACGCCACTCCTGGGCTTGCAACGATTAAATCTTTGTCTATAAAGGTAGCTTCTTTAAAAGCACCGATATGTATAGTGACATTTGGCAATTCAGCTTTTAATGTTTCAATCCCTGGCGGATTTTGGCGTGTATCTGCCACAGATAAACGTGCGCCTTGGCGGTTAAGCCAGCGCAGTGCCGACAAGCCTGTTTCACCAAGACCTAGCACTAATACACGTTTATTTTTAAGCTCGATTTTCATTAACTATGTTCTATCTCAACTTCAATGTGGATAAACCCACTAGCACCAACATCATGGTAATGATCCAAAACCGCACGACTACTTGCGTTTCTTTCCAACCTTTTTGCTCGTAGTGGTGATGTAGTGGCGCCATTAAAAAGATGCGTTTGCCTGTGCCTGTTTTATGTTTGGTATATTTGAAATACAACACTTGCGCAGCCACCGAAAAGGTTTCTACTACAAATACACCGCCCATGATGAACAGTACGATTTCTTGCCTGACAATCACTGAAACTATACCCAATGCCGCGCCTAGTGCTAATGCGCCAACATCACCCATAAACACTTCGGCTGGATAAGCGTTAAACCATAAGAAACCCAACCCAGCACCAGCCATAGCCGAACAAAATACCATTAGCTCTCCGGCCCCTGGTACGTAAGGAATACCTAAATATCTTGAAAAGTAAAAATGACCTGTCACGTAAGCAAATATTGCCAGCGCACTGGCCACCATCACTGTTGGCATAATCGCCAACCCATCTAGACCGTCAGTAAGGTTCACTGCATTACTACTCCCGACCACCACCAGATATGTCAGTAAAATAAAACCAAACGCACCTAGTGGTAAGGTTAAGCTTTTGAAAAATGGGATTAATAAGGTTGTTTCTGCAGGTACTACAGCGGTTTGCTGCAAAAATACCGCCACACTAAAACCAACCAATGATTGCCAAAAATACTTCTCTTTTGCTGACAACCCTTTTGGATTGCGATGCACGACTTTACGCCAATCATCTACCCAACCAATGATGCCAAAGCCTAAAGTAGTGAATAGCACTACCCACACAAATCGATTACTTAAATCTGCCCAAAGTAGTGTAGAGATTGCGATAGCAACCAATATCAGCGCCCCTCCCATGGTAGGTGTACCTGCTTTGATTAGATGTGTTTGTGGGCCATCATCACGTACCGATTGCCCAACTTTGTAGTAAGTAAGCTTACGAATTAATCCCGGGCCTACCACAAATGAAATAATCAATGCGGTGAGTGTCGCCATCACAGCGCGCAATGTAATATAGTTAAATACATGAAACCCATGAATATCTTTTGCCAGCCATTGTGCTAATGCTAGTAACATTTAGTGGTTCTCCCCATGATAATGGCCAGCTTTATTTGTTATTTCGTTTACGACGCGCTCCATCGCCATAAATCGTGAACCCTTAACTAACACAGTAGTATCAGGCTGCATTTTTTTGATCAAATCAGCAGTTAATGCAGAAACTGATAAGTAATGTGTGGCACGCGCATCATTGTCCATATTGAAAGCTTTTGTCATACCTTCACTCAAATTACCCAGCGTAAATAAGGCATCCGCCCCTGCAGTTTTGGCGTAAACGCCTATTTCTGCATGTAACTCGGCTTCGTTTTCACCCAACTCACCCATATCTCCCAACACTATTATTTTTTTACCAGGCTTTGCCATCAACACATCAATCGCCGCCTTAATCGAGATAGGGTTAGCGTTATAGGAATCGTCAATCACTACTGCACCATTGAGCCCTGCTAAGTGCTGCAAACGGCCTTTTACACCTGCATAATCTTCTAAACCTTTGGTAATGGCAGCAAGTGGTGCGCCCATCGCTAGTGCAGCGGCAGTTGCCGCCAAGGCATTCATCACATTATGTAAACCTGGCGTTGGTAAACGTGCACTGATCGAACCTAGTGGTGTTGTAATATCAAGCAGGCTTGCACTGTCTTGCAATTGATAGCTCGCTGAAACATCCGCCTTATTTTTCAAACCAAAGGTAATCGTTTTACGTTCACCGACTAAATCTTGCCAAAGTGAGGCAAAGCTATCGTCAACATTAATAACAGCAGTACCATCGGCTGCCAAACCATCAAAAATCTCACCTTTGGCTTGAGCAATCGCTTCAAAAGAGCCTAACTCTCCTAGATGCGCACTACCCGCGTTATTGATAAGCGCTACAGTTGGCTTGCCAATTTTAGATAAATAACTAATTTCACCGCTATGATTCATGCCCATTTCAGCGACCGCATAGCGATGTTGCGTACGTAATTTAAGCAAGGTAAGTGGCAAGCCAATGTGGTTATTTAAGTTACCCACCGTCGCTAATACCTGGTCTGGATTATTAGTAGTCGCACGTAAAATCGATGCGAGCATTTCTTTAACTGTCGTTTTTCCATTACTACCAGTAATAGCTGCTAAAGGTATTGCAAATTTACTGCGCCAATAAGCTGCCAGTTCACCTAAACCTTGATAAGTATCTTTTACTAAAAGGGCTGGCTCAACATTGTATGTTTCATCGGCGACTAGTACTCCAGTAGCACCTTGTAATATGGCCTGATTAGCAAAGCTGTGACCATCAAAATGGTCTCCTTTAAGGGCAACAAATAATTGCCCTTGTAAGATATTGCGACTATCTGCGCCTACGCTAGAAAACATGGTATCAGCCCCCACTAATCTTGCGTTAATAGCATTGGCGGCTTCTGATAACAACATCATAATGAGCCTCTTGTATTAGTATTAGGTCTGGATTGTTTAAGTGCTATTTGGGCTTGCAGTGCATCATCGAAAGGATGTTTTACACCTGAAATCTCTTGATAGTTTTCATGGCCTTTACCTGCCACCAAGACTATGTCGCCTTGCTTAGCTGTATGAATCGCAAAAGTAATCGCCTGCGCACGATCCAGCTCAACAGAGTAACTATTAGCCGTACCACTAGTAGTCATGCCATTTGTAATCGCCTGAGCGATTATTGCTGGCGCTTCACTACGTGGATTATCGGTAGTCACTACCACTTTATCTGCTAACTTGCTAGCTACGGCGCCCATGAGTGGGCGCTTACCTGCATCACGGTCGCCGCCGCAACCAAATACGCAGATGAGTTTAGACTGTGCGTCATGCAATTGCTCGCGCAACGTGCTTAAGACTTTTTCTAAAGCATCTGGCGTATGTGCGTAATCAATCACCACTAATGGCAATGTACCGCCACCAAATTGCTGCATGCGACCAACTACTGGTTTAATATGACCAATCGCATCAATCGCATCCGCTAAACTAACCTCTAACGTCAGTAAAGTGGCTAAGACTGCCAGTACGTTATATGCATTAAAGCGACCTAAAACTGGTGCAATCAGTAACAAAGTACCTTGCGGTGTTGTTACCTGCATCGTTAACCCAGCATCATGCAATTGCAAATCACTGCCTTGCACATCGCCACTCTGTAAACCATAAGTCAGAGTACGCTTACCTTCACGCTTAAGCGCACTGGCTATCTTTTGCCCAAAGTCGTCATCCGTATTTAGGATAGCAACACTCAAACTATCCCATTCGAAAAGCTTCTGTTTGGCAGCAGCATAGGCTTCCATCGTGAGGTGATAGTCCAGATGGTCACGACTTAAGTTTGTCAAAACGGCAATATCAAATGCCACGCCATTCACACGACCCTGTTCCAGCCCATGTGAAGACACTTCCATCACCACTGCATCTGCTTTTTGTGCTAAAAAATCAGCGAGCATAGCCTGCAACAATATGGCATCTGGCGTGGTATTTACTGCCTCATTTAACGTATCTTGTTGACCAACAAACCCGTTGCCAATGGTACCCAATACAGCAGTTTTTTTGCCCAATATGGTTAAGCACTGCGCAACCCATTGACTAACCGAAGTTTTACCATTGGTGCCAGTCACGCCTATCATGGTCAACTGCTCTGATGGCTGTTGATAATATTCAGCCGCAATATGGCTTACTTGACGTTTTAAATCTTGTATCGCTAAATTACTCACTTGCCAATCAGCATGCCAAGAAAAATCATTCGCTTCCCATACCACGGCGCTAGCACCCGCTTGAATGGCTTGCGAAATATAATGACGTCCGTCACTTTGTAAGCCAGGGTAAGCCAAAAATAACGCACCAGCTTTTACTTGGCGGCTATCACAAGTAATCGCACTGAATGACTGATTTAAGGATGCAAGCAAGGTCACATACCCTCCTTCACATCTTCAGGATTTTCTTCGATGACCACGTTGTTGTTTGGCGCGTCTTGCGGCACGGCAAACATACGTAGCGCGTCGGCCATAATCAAACTGAAGACAGGTGCCGCCACTGTGCCACCATAATATTGGCCATTATTGGGCTCATCTATCATCACAGCGATAATAAAACGTGGATTAGATGCTGGCGCGAAGCCAACAAATGATGCGACATATTTATCTTCTTCATAGCCATGCGCACCTACCTTGTGAGCTGTGCCTGTTTTACCTGCTACTCGATACCCCAATACTTGCGCTTTAACCGCTGTGCCTCCAGGCTGCACGACCATTTCCAACATATCTTTCACATGATTAGCAGTAGCCGCCGAAAACACTTGTTGGCCAACGGGGATGTCACTTAATTTAAGCAATGAAATAGGGCGTAACTCGCCTTCATTAGCAAATACGGTATAAAGCCTAGCTAACTGCAGTAAAGTCACGCTAATGCCGTGACCAAACGACATGGTTGCCTGCTCGATGGGGCGCCAGGTTTTATATGGCCGCACTCTGCCAGAACCCTCGCCAGGAAAACCGATACCTTCTACATGACCTAGTCCGAGCTCATTATAAATATTCCACATAAAAAGCTTATCTAAAGTTAATGCGATTTTAGATGCACCCACGTTAGAAGATTTTTGTATCACCTGCGCAACTGTTAAAATACCTTGAGGATGCGTATCGTGAATGGTCGCAGGACCAATACTCATAAAGCCAGGGGATGTTTGAATTTTAGAGTCAAATTGGTACTGGCCAGACTCCAAAGCTGCCGCTGCAGTTACGGGCTTGAGGGTAGAACCTGGTTCAAAGGTATCTGTTATCGCACGATTACGTGATTTACCAAGAATATTGACTGGGTTATTAGGGTTGTAAGTTGGTACGTTAGTCATTGCGAGCACTTCACCCGTTTTAGCATCCAAGACTATCACTGCACCTGCCACCGCTTTATTGGCTTCTACGGCTTTCACTAATTCACGATGCGCTAAATACTGAATTCTACGGTCTATTGACAACACCACATCATGACCATCTTGCGGTATTTTAACTGCTTGTAAATCTTCAATAATATGGCCAGATCTATCTTTAATAACTCGGCGACTGCCTTCCGAGCCCGAAAGATCGGCATTTTTGGCTAATTCAAATCCTTCTTGGCCTTTATCATCCACACCAGTAAAACCGACCAAATGCGCCGTCACATCGCCAGCTGGATAGTAACGTTTATATTCACGTTGTAAATAAATGCCAGGCACGCCAACCTTCATTACTTTTGCTGCCAGCTCAGGTGAAATCCTGCGTTTCAAATAGACAAAACCACGCTCACTATTAGCAAGTTTTTTATTGATGAATTCCGTTTTAACTTGCAACAAAGCAGCGATTTCTTTCGTTTGTGCGATATTGATTTCTACATCTGGCGGGCTTGCCCAAACAGATTCAACCGGTGAACTGATGGCTAGCAACTCACCAAATCTATCAGTGATTTTACCGCGATGTGATGGCAAAACAAGTGTGCGACTATAGCGTGCATCCCCTTTTTCTTGTAAAAAATGCTTATGGAAACTTTGTAAATAAACACCGCGGCCGAGTAATGCAGCAAAGCCAAACAATACCGCTACCAATAAAATGCGGCGCCGCCATGCTGGCAACTTCACGACAATAGGCCCGTTAATAGCCATTATTGTATTACCTCTGCTTTGGGCTTTACTGCTGACGGATCACTCTTCACTTGATTTTGTGACGCACCCTGTATTTTTGACTTATCGTCACTTAATAAAGTATCTTTCAACACTTCTTTTTGAGGTGCACCTTCACCAACTACTACAACATCTTCTTTAGCTATCACTACTTGCACTCGCTTAGCGTCAGGCACCTGCATCTGCAATTGCTGTGAAGCAATCTCCTCTATGCGTGAATGCATGGCCCAGGTGCTTTGCTCAAGCTGTAACTGCCCGTACTCTTGATCAGCCTGCTTGGATGACTGATTAAGCTGTTCAAGTTCAATATAAAGATTGCGCGCTTTATGTTGCGAGTTCACTAATCCCAATGCTGAGAATATCAACGCGAAAAATAAAATGAGAGTAAGCCGCGTCATGCTACTTGAGTTCTTTCTGCCACACGTAATACCGCGCTGCGTGAGCGTGGGTTACGTTTTACTTCTGCAGCACTGGGTTTAATGGTTTTACCCACGTTCATCATTTTTGGTTGTGGCAATTCAGCCGCACGCACAGGAAAGTTAGCGGGCAAGTCATCGCGATTCGCTTGATCACGAATAAATTGCTTCACAATACGGTCTTCCAGCGAGTGAAAACTAATCACCGCTAGGCGACCTTGTGGCGCTAACAATGCCAAACACTGCGGCATGGTTAGCGATAACTCCTCAAGCTCTTGATTGATGAAAATCCGTAAAGCTTGAAATGTCCGCGTGGCTGGGTTTTGCCCAGGCTCATGCCGCGTGACTGTACTTGCCACGACCTTGGCAAGCTGCCCAGTAGTGGTGATGGCGCGCCCGTCATTGCGCTCCGCAATAATCGACCTTGCAATCTGCTTAGCAAACCGTTCTTCACCATAATTTTTTATAACCTCCGCTAAATGTTGCTCTGTTGCAATGGCCAGATAATCTGCCACTGTTTGCCCACTACTTTGATCCATGCGCATATCTAAAGGCGCATCAAACCTAAAACTAAAACCACGTTCCGCAACATCCACTTGCGGCGAAGAAATACCTAAATCCAATAAAATGCCGTCTACTTTACCAATGCCTAAATCAGCCAACTCATTCTGCATCCCCGCAAAATGGCTATGTACCATGCTAAACCGAGCATCTTCGATCGCCTTGCTAGATTCAATCGCACTCAAATCACGGTCAAACGCAATCAATCGACCTTTAGCACCCAACGCTGCCAATATTTTTTTAGAATGGCCGCCGCGGCCAAATGTCCCATCCACGTAGATACCATCAGGCTTGATTGCAAGCGCCTGCACAGCCTCATCCAGCAAAACCGTGATATGGGTATTGGCATCTGGTGCTTCTGATAAATTTGAACTTAAATTTGACACTTTAGATAAGGGCTTTTCTGACTTAGATGCGTTTAGAGGAGACGCTTTTTTATGTGATGCAATTTTTTGGGTGACTACTTCTTTATCAAACACTTCTTTTAGAGACGGTGATTCTTTAGTGGGCGCCATGTTCACGCCCTTAATCACAGCGAGAAACCCTCAAGTTCATTTGGCATCGTGAAGTCATCACTCTGCATGACTTGCGCAAGCTGAGCTCGCCAAGCCGCCATATTCCATAATTCAAAATGGCTACCTTGCCCTACTAACATTACCTCTTTATCCAATCCAGCAAACTCACGTAACACTGGCGATACCAGCAAGCGACCTGCAGTGTCCAAAGTAATATCTTCAACCTGCCCAACTAGTAAACGCTGCAAAGCACTAGAATTTTTATCAAATGATGAAAGCGCCATAATTTTGGTTTGAATAGGCTCCCACACATGCTGCGGATATAACAACAAACAACCATGCGGATGCGCCGTCAACACTAAGTTACCGTCGCACTCAAGCTGCAGCGCTTCTCTGTGCTTGGTCGGCACAGCGAGTCTGTTTTTTGCGTCTAAACTTAATGAGGTAGCACCGCGAAACATACGTTCGTTATTTTCCTAAAAGCACATCTTTAAGCCACATAAGGCTTAAGTAATCATTGGTAAAATTGATTTAATCTATAAAATGCTAACTAAATAAAACAATGGAGAACTGCTAAAGCGCTATTTGGTAAACCCTTAGTAGTTATCAAACCCGCCATTCAAATTTGATTTCGAATTAGCCACGCAATTCACAATTCTCCACAAAACCCCACTTTTCCCCACTAATATGCACTATAGATAAAAAAAAAGAGCAACGCAAGCCCTTTTTTACTATTTTTTCTTTATAGGTCAATGACTTAGCGCATTTTGTTGATAAATATAATATCGTTATAAATGAAGTACATACAAAATTATGTGAATGTAGATTATTAGAATAGTGATGAAAGCGTTTGAATTGTAATTGGAGGTGGATTGTGTGAAGAAACCATAACCTTGTCATTCCCGCGCAGGCG